>DAIEIL010000178.1 GCA_027352645.1 Rhodobiaceae bacterium
TATTGATCGTTCTCGTATTTATGCCTGATCTGCTTTTCGAGCTTGTCCGCAACATCGAAGATGTCGATCTTCTTGCCCGTGGAGGGATCGAAGTCCTGCATATCGGCCCAGACCATCGCGCCCGTGAAGTCATTGGCGACGACGCGCCCGACGAAACCGCCGCTGATCACCTTGTCGCGGATCGCAGAAATGTCCTCAGGCGTCAACGCATCGACCTGAACACCATTCTGGATCACGTCCTGCGCCGTCGCGCCATCTTCCGTGATCTCGATGTAGTGGACATTCGGCGTCCAGAGCGACGTCACAGATTCGCGCGCTACACCGGGCAGATAGAAAATATCGTCGGTGAGGTTCTTGTAAGTCTTGAAGAAATCCTTGTTCCAGATCGTGCCCGTTCTGGGCTCCAGCACAACGATGAGGCTGTTCGAGCCGAAGAGGTGATCGCGATATTTCTGGAAGGTATCGATATATTCGTGGCCCATCGGCAGGGCCTTGTCGAAGCCGGTCGAAAGACGAAGATGGGATGCGAAGTAGAGAGCAAAGACCGATATTATCGCGAGCAGAATGAGTATGAGGCGGCGCGCGCCGAATACGAAATCCTCAAGACGGTTGATCATGGTATTTTCGTTCCCCCGCCATTCCCGTACATGCAGGAACGGTCATGTTATGGACGCGGAAATCACTCCCGACTCATACATTCCCTACACAGATTATTTTTACTGGATATCGCAGCCGACCGAACGGCACAGGCGGGGATATGCCCCGCTTCGGCAACGCAACAAGCGCTACAACACGCGGCAATCAACCTCGCGCTGGAAAGATTTAGCATAAATCTCAACGGCATATAAGGATGTTCGCCGGCTACGGCTCAGGTTCGACGTTGCGCCGGTTTGACACAAGTGATTTCCCCCTCGCAAATGCGGTAATAATCCGCATCTCTCCTCAATCGCCCTTACCGCGATCGAAAGCTCCCTTGATGCTCATCGAAATCGAACGAAAATTCCTCGTGGCCGAGCCTGCCTGGCAGAATCTCTACACGTCGCGCGAAAGACTGCGAGACGGGCTTATTGCGGCAACGGAAGGGCTCAAGGTTCGCGTCAGGCTCTATGAAAATCGCGCCACGCTCGCCGTGAAAACGAAGCAGGTGGGATTCACGCGGGCGGAATATGAGTATGAAATACCTATGGACGAGGGCGAGCAGCTCCTCGCGCTCCATTGCGGCAACTCAAAACTCGTAAAGACGCGCTACTACGTCCCCTATCGAGGCTTCACCTGGGAGGTGGATGTCTACGAGGAAATCCTCAGCGGCGTCATACTCGCCGAGGTAGAGCTTTCACGCGCCGATGTCGATCTTCCCCTGCCCCCCTGGATCGGGCGTGAGGTGACGGGCGAACCCGAATACAAGAAGATCAATATGCTGAAGGCGCGGCTCGCGCCGACAGCATAAGGGCCGGTAAGGCCGCCGTTAAACGGCAGCCTTCTCCGCTTCGTCCTGCGCCACGAAGCCCTTCCAGGCATTTATGTAGTCGATGAAGGTCGGGCTGAGACGCTCATCGCCGAGATAGGACCGCGTGACGGGTAACGCGATCGTGTGGAAATCGGCATTGGCGGCGATCCGCTTCGGGAAGTCGTGATGAAGAATCGCGCCCCGCCCGATCAGCGCGAAGTCCGCGCCATGTTCGAGAACGCGGCGGCAATCCGCACCGCTCATCAACTTCCCCGCAACGCCGAGCCGCGTGGCACCGCGCGGCAGGTCCACAAACCAATCGATCAGCGGCCTGTGCGCGAATTCCGCTTCAGCTGGCGCCTTGAAGACATCCCAGAGCGACATGTCGAGATAGTCGAGATCGCCGGAAGCCAGGAACTGACGGGCGACTTCGATCTGCTCCGCCATGCGGAGGCCGAAGCGCTCCGGCGAGAGGCGCAGGCCGAGCTGGAAATTGGCGCCGGTCCGCGCGCGAACGCCCTTCACGATCTCATGGACGATCCGTGCGCGATTTTCCAGCGAGCCACCATAGCGGTCCGTGCGGCGATTGAGTTCGGGGCTCAGGAAGGCGCAGAGAATGTAACCATGCGCACCGTGAATCTCGACTCCATCGAAGCCCGCCTTCTCGCAGCGAACTGCGGCGGCGATGAAGTCCTCGACCAGTTCCTCGACCTCGCCCGTGGTGAGCGCGCGGGCGCCGGTATCCGCATCCTCGGATGGTCCGCGGGGCGCTTCGCCGATCAGGTCGGCAGGACAGCGAATGCCGCCATGATGAAGCTGTACCGCCGAGAGTGAGCCTTGCGCCTTGATCGCGGCCGCGAGACGCGAAAGCCCCGGCAGATGATCGTCCGAAAAAGCGCCGAGCTGGCCGGGGAAAGCCTGCCCCGACTTCTGCACATGTGCCGCGCAGGTCATGACGAGGCCGAAACCGCCCGTCGCGCGATAAGTCAGCCAGTTGAACTCATCGTCCGACAGCGTGCCATCCGCATGGCTCTGGCAATTGGTGAGCGGGGCCAGCATGAAGCGGTTCTTCATGGCCGGGCCGTGGGCGAAGGAAAGGGGCTCGAAGAGATCGGTCATCGTCGGCGTTCCTTGAGATTATCCAATTCGAATCCCAAAGACTTAGCACGACGGACGCGGCCTTGGCGCGGGCGAGAAATATCGCAATGCAGCACGGGCCAGACGCCGCCGCTTCCCGATCAACGGGATGCGGCGGCCTGGATAGGGTCAGCCCTGCTTGGGCCCTTTGCGCTTGGGCTTGTCGAAGCCACCAGCTTTACCACCGGGCTTGCCGGGCTTCTTGCCGGCCCAGGCAGGCTTGCCTTTACCACCCGCCTTCGGGCCGCCTGCTTTACCGCCGGGCTTGCCGTCATGCGGCTTGTGCGCGGGACGCTTGCCCTTGGGCTTTCCGGCATGGTCTGCCTTCGGCGTCCATTCCTTGGGCTCGTGGCGAGGACGTTCGGGCACGACTTCCGCGTATTCACGTTCCGGCTTGCGGCGCTCGGGCCGCGCCTCCTGCTCCCGTGGTTCCCACTTCGCCCGGGGCTCGCGCGGCGCGCGCGTCTCACTGGACTCGCTGGATTTGCGCGGCTCGCGACGCGGGCGCTCGGCGGGCTCGACATGGGGCGTGCTCTCCGGCGCGGGCGCATCGCCACGTACACGCTCGATACGCGCCTCGCCTTTCGGCACGGTGCGGATCGACGCCTCGAACTGGTCGGCAACGCTGCCATCGACCTCGAAACGCGTCTCCTGATCGTAAATATCGATGCTGCCGATTTCGCGGCGCGTGACGCCGCCCTGTCGGCAGATCATCGGCAGAAGCCAGCGCGGATCGGCATTCTTGTGACGGCCGACATTGAGGCGGAACCAGACGCCATTCGGCATGCCTGAAACACCCGTCTTGCGACGCGGCGCGGCGGCCCGTGGCTCGCGCGGTTCACGCGGCTCGCGCTCATTGCCGCGCTCGCGATCACGGCGCGACTTTGGCCCGCGCTCCTCGCCCGTCTCGCGCAGCGGACCGGCGTCGAGCACTTCCTCGGGCGACGGAAGCTGCGAGCGATAGATGCGCGCCAGCGCAACGGCGATCTCTTCCGCCGAACGCGCCGCAAGCAGCGCCTTCGCCATGGTCAGGTCGTCCTCGTCCGCTGCATCGGTGAAGATGTCGCTTTCGAGCAGGCGCTCCTGATCGAGCTTCTTGATGTCGTCGACGGAGGGCGGCGCAACCCATTCGGGGCGAATGCGGGCATTGTTGAGCAATTGCTCTGCCTTGCGCCGTCGCGAGTTCGGAACGAGCAGTACGCTGACGCCCTTGCGGCCCGCGCGGCCCGTGCGGCCGCTGCGGTGCTGAAGCACTTCCGCGTCATGCGGCAGATCGGCATGAATGACCAGGCCGAGGTTCGGAAGGTCGATACCGCGCGCCGCGACATCGGTTGCCACGCAAACGCGCGCGCGTCCGTCGCGAAGCGCCTGCAACGCATGATTGCGTTCGCTCTGGCTCAGTTCGCCCGAAAGCGAGACGACCGAGAAACCGCGCTCCGAAAGAATCGCCTGCAAGTGCCGCACGGCTTCGCGCGTATTGCAGAACACGATGGCGGTCGGCGCTTCTGCATAGCGAAGCACATTGACGACCGAATGGCCGATCTCGTTCGCTGCGACGCGGATCGCGCGATAGGTGATATCCGCATGTCCGCGCTCGCCGCCCGCTGCCTGAATGCGGAAGGCGTCGCGCTGATAGGTCTTGGCGAGCGTCACGATTTCCTTCGGCAGCGTCGCGGAAAAGAGCAGTGTGCGGCGCTCCTTCGGCGTTGCCTCGAGAATGAATTCGAGGTCCTCGCGGAAGCCAAGGTCGAGCATCTCGTCGGCCTCGTCGAGAACGACGGCCTTCAGATCGGCGATCTTCAGCCGTCCGCGTTCAAGATGATCGCGCAACCGCCCCGGCGTACCGACGACGATGTGAGCGCCCTGCGCGAGCTGACGCGCCTCGGCGCGCGGGTCCATGCCGCCGACGCAGGAAACGACGCGCGCCTTCGTATAGGCATAGAGCCATGCGAGCTCACGCTGAACCTGCAAGGCGAGTTCGCGGGTCGGCGCGATGATGAGGGCGAGCGGTTCGCCCGCCTCGCCCAGAAACTCCGCTTCGCCAAGCAGCGTCTCGCCCATCGCGAGGCCATAGGCGACGGTCTTGCCGGAGCCCGTCTGTGCGGACACGAGAAGGTCGCGCCCAGCCGCTTCCGGCTCCAGCACGGCGTTCTGCACGGGCGTTGGATCATTGTAATCGCGTTCCGCCAGCGCTCTCGCGAGCGGCGGGTTTGTCGGTAAAAAAGCCAAAGCTGAAACCAAATCCTGCTGAGTCCGGCGGGCGGCCTTGCCGCGCGCGTCCGGGCCTGTTCATCTGGGAAAGGCGGGTCATAGCACGCAAAAGGCGAATATGCTAACCGAACCGGCAAACAAGCCCCGTTCGGGGCAGGACGGGAGAACGAAGCCATGACGGCGCCCACAGCCGACGAGAGCAAATTGCGCGCCGACCTTGTGCGCATCATGCGGAAGATGGCCGCGAGTGGTCTCAACAAGGGCGCCTCGGGCAACGCCTCGGTGCGGCTAGGCGACGGGATGCTCATCACCCCGAGCGGCGTCGTGCCCGACCTCATGGACGAGGAGAGTATCGTCCGCATAGCCGCCGACGGATCGACCGCACCCGGGGCGCGGCGCCCGTCGAGCGAATGGGAGATGCATTGGCACATTCTTCAGCGGCGCGAAGACATCGACGCCGTGGTGCATTGCCATTCCCGCTATGCGACCATCCTCGCCTGCTGCCGCCGTCCCATCGAGCCGGTCCATTACATGGTGAGCGTCACCGGCGGCGCGGAGGTGCCCGTCGCGCCCTATCAGATCTTCGGCACGCCGGAACTTGCCACTTCCGTTGTCGGCACCATCGGCAAGCGCCTTGCTTGCCTCATGGCCAATCATGGCCAGATCGCACTGGGTCACACGCTCGATCACGCATTTGCGGTTGCCGAGGAAGTCGAGGAGCAGGCCGCCGTCTACTACGGCGCGACACTTCTCGGCTCGCCGCATGTCCTCACCGAAAGCCAGATGGCCGACATCTTTCGCCGCTTTGAGGATTATGGTCAGAAGCGTTGACCGCCCGTCCTTCCCGCGACAAGCTCCATCACATCGGCAATGACCCTGAGCGACCTATCGTGACCGGCAGCGGCAAGAGCAAGACGAAAACGTCATCAAAAAAGCCGGCCAAGCCTGCTCGCGCCCCGCGCCGCATCAAGGCCCAGCCCGTCGATATGGAAGTGAAGACGCAGCCGCTTCAGAAGCGCTCGCGCAAGACCTATGAAGCCATTCTCGCCGCCGCAGGCACTCTTCTCGAAGAAGTCGGGATCGAGCAGCTTTCCACCAATCTCGTCTGCAAGCGCGCCAAGCTTTCGCCGCCCGCCCTCTACCGCTACTTCCCCAACAAATATGCGCTTCTGCGCGAACTTGGCGCGCGGCTGATGGAGCGGCAGGACGAAGAGGTTTTCGACTGGATGGAGAATGGCGGCCTTCGGGCGGGCAATGCCGAGGAAATCCGGCAGAGCATCCTCGCTGTCCAGGCGCGCGTGAACGAAGTCACGATAAAGGAGCCTGGCGGCAGATGGATCATGCGCGCGCTCCGCGCTGTGCCTACGCTGCACGAAGTCCGCATCGCCTCGCGCGAACTGGTTGCCGCCCGCATAGGCGAGGCGCTGGCCCGCATCTTCCCCAAGGCTTCGCCCCACACGCTGCTCGTCGCGGCGCGGCTTGCCACCGAGGTCGGCTACGCCGTGGGCGAAATGGCGGTGGACGAGCCCGAGCATGCAGCGGAGCTCACAGACGAGCTTGCCTGGATGTTCGCGCTCTACTTCGAACGCTTCCGAAAATAAAAAAAGCCCGCGAGGCGTCAACCTCGCGGGCTCATTTGCCGAAGACGGAAAATTACATCCGTTCGATGATCGTGGCCGGCGCCATGCCGCCCGCCGCGCAAAGCGTGGCAAGGCCAACATTGAGATCGCGGCGCTCCAGCTCGTCGAGCAGCATGCCGACGATGATCGCACCCGTCGCGCCGATCGGATGGCCAAGCGCCATGGCGCCGCCATTCACGTTGACGATCGACTGATCGACATTGAGATCGCGCATGAACTTCAGCGGCACGACCGCGAAAGCTTCGTTGATCTCGACGAGGTCGATGTCCTTCATCGTCATGCCGGCGATCTGAAGCGCCTTCTTCGTCGCAGGCACCGGCGCGTTGAGCATCAGCTCAGGGCTGTCGCCCGCCGTGGCAACCGAGAGGATGCGGGCGCGCGGCTTCAGGCCGTGGGCCTTGGCATATTCCGGCGAGCAGATGATGACGGCGCCAGCGCCGTCCACGACGCCCGACGAGTTGCCGGCGTGATGGATGTGTTCGATCTTCACATCCGGATAGTTCTTCTCGACGAGCTTCCTGTAGGTCAGGCCTTCCTCGTCGAGCGGGAAGTCGTACATCGCAGCAAATGCGGGCTTCAGCGTCGCGAGGCTCTCGAGCGTCGTGCTCGGGCGCGGGAACTCCTCGTGGTCGAG
>DAIEIL010000182.1 GCA_027352645.1 Rhodobiaceae bacterium
TGGATTGATGAACAGCGAAACGCGAATGCCCGCATCGCTGAGCCGCCGGATGATGGGCGCCAGATTCTGCCGCTGGCCGGCTGCGTCGAGCCCGCCTTCGGTCGTCACCTCTTCGCGGCGCTCCGGCACGATGCAACAGGCATGGGGGCGGTGACGCAGCGCGATTTCCAGCATCTCTTCGGTCGCCGCCATTTCGAGATTGAGCGGCAGGCCGATCTCCTTCACCAGCTTGTCGATATCCTCGTCGCGGATGTGGCGCCGGTCTTCGCGCAGATGGGCGGTGATCCCATCCGCGCCGGCCGCGGCGGCGGCATGTGCCGCGCGCACGGGATCTGGATGATCGCCGCCACGGGCGTTCCGGATTGTCGCGACGTGGTCGATATTCACGCCGAGGCGCAGATGCGCCGTCTTTGTCCCGCTCATGTCTCGAAACTCCAGCGCGTCCTATTCCTGTTCGTCGTTCTCGTCGTCCATCGCATCCCGCTCCGTCATGCGCATGAGGACGCGAGCCTCAAGTTGCTCGCGCCGGCGCAGCTGATAGGCCGCAACGGCGGTCTTCACGATGAAATATGTCACCAGCGCACCCGCTATGCCGAGCGGCAATGAGCCCACGGCCATGGGAACGAGCACAGGCAGAATCATATCGAACGCCTTGTGGCTCATCAGAACTTCCGAGAAGTTCACATGGTGCCGCCCCGACATGCCCAGTATCCAGTTGCCGACGTCGTAGGTCGCGATCCAGATCGGCGGATAGCTCAGCGGATTGCCGACGAGTGTTCCAAAGGCCGCCGCGATCAGATTGCCCCGGAATACCCAGGCGATCACGAGCGCCATCATGATGTGGAAGCCGAGGAAGGGTGTGAAGGCCGTGAAGGCGCCCGCCGCGACGCCGACCGCGATGGTGTGCGGAGAGCCGGTCAACCGCCACACACGCCGCCAGACATATTTGCTCGCGCGTACCCAGCCGATGCGGGGCCAGAGCGACTCTCGCAGCTTTTGCAGCGGGTGTAGTTCGACCCTACGCCGGAACACCGATCAATCCTTACTTGAGACCTCGGCTGCCCGGCTTCGTCGCCGGAATCTTCGCGAGTTCCGGAGGAAGCTTGTCCGCCGGATAGGCCGGCACATCGATCTGCGCGAGCGAGATGAGCTTCACGCCGACCTTGGCCTTGCCGCCGGAGCGGTCGATCAGGCAGGCCGCGGCGACGACGCGCGCGCCCGTCTTCCTGATCGCGGCAATGCATTCGCGCGAGGAAAGACCCGTCGTCACAATGTCCTCGACCATCAGGACATTCATGCCCTTCTTGAGTTCGAAGCCGCGCCGCACCGCGAACTCGCCATTCTCACGTTCGACATACATGGCCGGAACGCCGAGATGCCGCGCCGTTTCGTAGCCGGGAATAATGCCGCCGACGGCAGGCGAAACGATGACGTCGATCGGCTTGTCGATCTCCTCGCGCACTTTCGCCGCGAGCGCCTTGCAGAGCTTCGAGGTGCGCTTCGGGTTCATGAAGACGCGCGCCTTCTGCAGGAAGAGCGGACTGTGCAACCCCGACGAAAGAATGAAGTGCCCGCGCAGCAGCGCGCCCGACTTCTCGAATTCCTTGAGAACCTTTGCCTCTTTCATGGCGCTCCCCATTTTTTGCTGCTTCGGAATAGCAGATTTCGTCTGCGATGACCCGGAAATTAAATAACCGCGCCGCGGCTCAACGGCGCGGTCTGGCAACCTTGCTCACTGCCGACAACCCGTTCAACGCGGCCATGATGCGCGTCAGATGCTTGAAGTCGCGCACTTCGAGATCGACCTGCATGTCATAGAAATCCGTGTCGCGCTGCGTCATCGAGAGATTTGTAATATTGCTGCCATAATCCGCGATCAACGAGGTGATGTGGCCGAGAGAGCCCACCTCGTTGCGCGCAGTGATCATCAGCCGCGCCGGAAAAACCTGCGGATGCTCGGCGTCGATGTCCCATTTCACGTCGAGCCAGCGCGTCAGGTCGCCGTCAAATTCTTCCAACGCGGGCGAGTCGATCGGATAGATCGTGATGCCCTTGCCGGGCGTGACGATGCCGACGATCCGCTCGCCCGGCAGCGGGAAGCTGTTCGGCGCCATGCTGATCGCGAGGCCGGACCCGCGCCCCGTGAGCCGCACCACCGCGTGCTCGTCTCCGGCACCATTGCCCTTTACGGGCTTGCGCCTGGCGGTCTTCTTTACCGGCAATTCAGGGTAGACGGCCTCGAGCACCTGCTGGCCCGTGAGCTCGCCCGCGCCGACGGACGCCAGAAGATCGTCCACGTCGTCCTGATGCAATGCGCCCGTCGCGCGCTGCAGGATGACATCCGTCATCTCCTTGCCCGCACCGTCGAAAACGCCCTTCAGTATCTGGCGTCCGAGACGCCCGAACTCGGCGAGCTTCACCTGACGGATCGAGCGGCGGATCGCGGACCGCGCCTTGCCTGTCGCCACAAAGGCTTCCCAGGCGGGCGACGGACGCTGCGCCTGCGAGCGGATGATCTCGACTTCATCGCCATTTGCCAGGACGGTACGCAGCGGCATGTGGCGGCCGTTGATCTTGCAGCCCACACAACTGTCGCCGACATTCGTATGCACGGCATAGGCGAAGTCGATGGGCGTCGCGCCGCGCGGCAGCGTGATGAGCAGCCCCTTGGGCGTGAAGCAGAAGACCTGATCGGAGAACATCTGCAGCTTGGTGTGCTCCAGAAACTCCTCCGGCGTGCCGCCATGCTCGAGCATCTCGATAAGCTGGCGCAGCCAGCGGAATGTGCTGGCGAATTCCGCCGACTTCTCCGCCCCGCCCGCGCCTTCCTTGTAGAGCCAGTGCGCGGCAATGCCGAGCTCGGCCAGCTCGTGCATCTTGTGCGTTCGGATCTGCACTTCGACGCGCTTCTGCTCCGGTCCGATCATTGTCGTATGGATGGAGCGGTAGCCGTTGTTCTTCGGCGTCGAGATGTAATCCTTGAAACGTCCCGGCACCATCGGCCAGTTCGTATGCAGGACGCCGAGCGCACGATAGCAATCGGCCACATCGTCCACGATGACGCGGAAGCCGAAAATGTCGGAGAGCTGCTCCAGCGAAATGGCGCGGCGCTCCATCTTGCGCCAGACCGAATAGGCGCGCTTCTGCCGCCCGTCGACCTTGCAGGCAAGGCCCGCTTCCTGCAGCTTCGCCTGCAGGTCGCTGGCAATGCGCTCAACAATGTTGCCGCTAGCTGCGCTGAATTCGGCGAGCCGCTTCATCAGCGTTTCGCGCGCCTCGGGGTTCAGCTCCTTGAACGCCAGGTCTTCCAGTTCCTCGCGGATTTCCTGAATGCCCATGCGGCCGGCAAGCGGCGCGTAGATATCCATCGTTTCCTGCGCGATGCGGGCGCGCTTTTCCGGCGATGAGATGTATTGCAGCGTCCGCATGTTATGCAGACGGTCGGCAAGCTTCACCAGCAGCACGCGAATGTCGTTCGACATGGCGAGCAGGAACTTGCGGAAATTCTCCGCCTGCTTGGAATGCTCCGACGTCAGCTCGATGCGCGTGAGCTTGGTCACACCGTTGACGAGATTGGCAACCTCTGCGCCGAAGAGCCTGGTCAGCTCTTCCATCGTCGAGCCGGTATCCTCGATCGTGTCGTGCAGGAGCGCAGTGACGATCGTGGCGGTATCGAGCTTGAGGTCCGTCAGAATGCCGGCTACCTCGATCGGGTGCGAGAAATACGGGTCGCCCGATGCGCGCTTCTGACTGCCATGCTGCTTCATGGCATAGACATAGGCGCGATTGATCAGTGCTTCGTCCGCCGTGGGATCGTAGCCGAGTATCCGATCGACCAACTCATACTGACGCAGCATTCTCGAAACCTGCCTGCCTCCGTTCAACTTCGCCCAAACAGTTTAAGACCGCCAAAACAAAAGCGCCGCCCTTACCTTCCGGCCGGGGCGGCGCTCTAAACCGATTGACGCACGGGAGCGGAAGTCATCCCCGCCTTTGCGGTCGCTTAGTCTTCCCCGTCCATGTCGTCCGCGTCGGCGGATTTCTGCTGCGGCGAGTCGATCTGGCTCTGGATGGCGCGGAGGAGCTCCTCTTCGCTCATACGGTCGCCGCCGGCCCCAGCGCCGAAGGTGTCGATGTCGGCGGCGCTCACTTCGCCAGCCGTCAGAAGCTGCAGGCTCTCGGCCTCCGGCTCGTCCGTCTCGACGCGCTTCTGCATGGTGCCGATCAGGTCTTCGCGAAGATCGATCGGAACGATGGTGCGCTCGGCGATCTCGCGCAGCGCCACGACGGGATTCTTGTCGTTGTCGCGGTCAACGGTCAGCTCGGCGCCGGCCGACATGGCCCGCGCACGGTGCGCGGAGAGCAGAACCAGCTCAAAGCGGTTCGGCACCTTGTCGACGCAATCTTCAACGGTCACACGCGCCATGATCGCAACTCCGGGTAAGGCGGGAAATCTATTGTGCGGTGTATGTAGGGGCTGGGCAAGGAGAAAGCAAGCAGAAACAGGCTCTTAGGCGATCGGAGCCCCGTTTCGGGTGGTGATTTTCTCAATTCCGGCAAGCGCGCCAATGCCTTGCGCCGCCCGGAGCCGGTCCAGAAGTTCCTCCGGCCCCTGCCCGGTCACGGGGTGGCGCCACTCCGGCGCGACCTCGGCCAGGGGAACCAGAACGAACCCCCGGTCCGGAATCCCCGGATGCGGCAGGGCAAGCGGCAATTCCCCAAGCCCGGCATCCGCGCCCCGTCGCCCCACGGGCGGCACGACCAGGCCGTTGTAATCGAGCAAATCGATGTCGATGGTCCTCTCGCCCCAACGTACGCGCCGCACCCGGCCGAACATTGCCTCGATCCGGTGAAGCATCCGGAGCAGGTCCACCGGCGGCAGCGCCGCCTCGACCACGGCGACGCCATTCACGTAGGGCGGCTGCGCATAGGGCGTGATCGCAGGTGTCCGATACCAGGACGAACGGCGCCGCACGGAAATGCCAAGTGAAGGCATCAACTCGAGCGCCTTCTCCAACGCCGTTATTGGCTCGCCATGAACAGACGTAAGATTTGCGCCAAACGCCAGCACGATCATTTCAAATTGTCCATGTAGATGAATACCCGTTTCCAAAGCAAAGCGGCTTCTATATTTTCTGGCGATTAACAGCCACCCCAAGCCGCACTTCGTCGCCGGGCCTGTCTATTTCAAATCCACACCACGCATACGCTACTCCCAGGAGTGCAACATGAATTTCTATCCGCAGGAACGCATCGCGCTCTTCATCGACGGTGCGAACCTCTATTCGGCTGCGCGGGGCCTCGGCTTCGACATCGACTATAAGCGGCTCCTCGAACTTTTCCGCTCCAAGGGTACGCTCCTGCGCGCCTTCTACTACACGGCGCTGCTTGAAGATCAGGAATATTCGCCGCTTCGTCCGCTTATCGACTGGCTCGACTACAACGGGTTTTCAGTCGTGACGAAGCCCGCCAAGGAATTCACGGACGCCACCGGCCGCCGCCGCGTCAAAGGCAATATGGACATCGAGCTCGCCATCGACGCGATGGAAATCGCCGACAAGGTCGACCATGTCGTGATCTTTTCCGGCGACGGCGATTTCCGCCGCCTCGTCGATGCCATCCAGCGCAAGGGCAAGCGCGTCTCGGTCGTTTCCACGACGCGCAGTTCGCCGCCCATGATCGCGGACGAGCTTCGCCGTCAGGCCGACCAGTTCATCGACCTCGAAAGCCTGCGTGGCTTCATCGGCCGCAATGCGGACAATCGCCCTCAGGTTGTCCAGGCGGTCGAGGATGACGACGAATATTACGACGATGAGGACGAGGAAGAACTCGACCTTCCCGCGCGTGCCTGAACGCGGTAGAAAGCGGCATGTCCGATATCGAAGTTGCGGCGCCCGAAGCGCCGCGCGACTGCCAGCTCTGTCCCCGCCTCGTCGCCTATCGGCGCGAAAATCAGGCCGCTCACCCGGACTGGTATAATGGCCCCGTGCC
>DAIEIL010000200.1 GCA_027352645.1 Rhodobiaceae bacterium
TCCGGACAGCCGCCAGCTTGAAGCGGCGCGCGCTCTTGGCGCTCCAGTGGTCGAGCTGCATACCGGCGCCTATTGCGATGCTGTGGGGGCGGCGCAGGCGGAGGAGCTTCTGCGGATTGCAAGGGCCGCGCGGGAAGGGGCCGAACTCGGCCTTGAGATTCACGCCGGGCACGGGCTCACCTTCGATAATGTGAAGCCGGTGGCCGCGCTGCCGCAGGTCGCAGAACTCAATATCGGTCATTTCCTGATCGGAGAGGCGATTTTCGGCGGGCTCGACTCGACGATCAAACAGATGCGCAAGCTGATGGAGCAAGCCCGCGCCGGAGCGCAGGTCGCATGATCATCGGTATCGGCAACGATATGATCGATATTCGCCGCGTCGAAAAGACGCTCGAACGCTTCGGCGAACGATTCATCCGGCGCATCTTCACCGATATCGAACGCCAGAAGTCGGACCGGCGCCGCAACCGCGCCGCCTCCTATGCCAAGCGCTTCGCGGCCAAGGAGGCCTGCGCCAAGGCGCTCGGCACGGGGCTCAACCGGGGCGTCTTCTGGAGGGACATGGGGGTGGTCAACCTTCGGGGCGGCCAGCCGACCATGGCCCTGACCGGGGGGGCGGCGGAACGCCTCAAGAGCCTCACCCCTGCGGGAATGGAGGCGGTCATCCACATTACGATTACCGACGATTTCCCCCTCGCACAGGCTTTCGTCATAATTTCAGCCATTCCGGCCCGCAATTTGGCCGATAGGTAAAGGTTGATACGCGGAGACGGTTGGCCGCCCGCAGCGGTGTGATATGGTCCGCCCGTCCCTTGTCGGGACGGCCCGCGGGGGCGGGCAGGGCGCCAGGAGCTCGATGATGACGATGACTGACAATATCAAGAAGGCCGGAACGAGCTCCATTGGGGAGAATACGCGGACGATTGGCTATGCGCTGCTGATTGCGCTGGTCATTCGCGCGCTGCTGTTCCAGCCCTTCAATATTCCGTCGAGCTCGATGGTGCCGACATTGCTCATCGGCGACTATCTCTTTGTGTCGAAATACAGCTACGGCTACTCCAAGCACTCGCTGCCCTTCAGCCCGCCGCTCTTCGATGGCCGAATCTTCGCCCGCCAGCCGAACCGGGGCGATGTCGTGGTTTTCAAGAAGCCGACGGACAACCGCACGGACTTCATCAAGCGGCTGATCGGCCTTCCGGGCGACACGATCCAGATGAAGCACGGCGTTCTCTATCTGAACGACAAGCCGGTGCCGCGCGTTCGCGTCGAGGATTTCGTGGCGCGCGACAATCTCGGAAACGTGCAGCGCATCCCGCAATATCGCGAGACGTTGCCCAATGGCGTTTCCTATACGACGCTCGACCTGATCGAGGATAGCGAGACGGACAATACCGGCGTCTATGTCGTGCCGCCGGAGCATTATTTCATGATGGGCGACAATCGCGACAACTCGGCCGACAGTCGCGTTCCGAGCGTCGTCGGCTATGTGCCGTTCGAAAATCTCGTCGGCAAGGCGGAGATCATTTTCTTCTCGACCGATGGAAGCGCCCATTTCTGGGAGATATGGAACTGGCCTTCGTCGATCCGATGGGGCCGCATTTTCAAGTGGGTCGATTGAGCAGGGGCCGCAGCAATAAAAGCCGTGCGCTTGAGGCGCGGCTTGGTCATGTGTTCGCCGACAAGTCGCTTCTCGATCTGGCGCTCAGTCACCCAAGCGCGTTGACGGGCGCCCAGTCTCCGGCCCTGTTCAGCAATCAAAGGCTGGAGTTCCTGGGCGACCGTGTGCTTGGGCTTGCCGTCGCCGAATGGCTGCTGCGCGAATATCCGAAAGCCGAAGAAGGCGAACTTGCGGTGCGCTATAATGCGCTTGTGCGCAAGGAAGCCTGCGCCGCCATAGCGGAGCGTATCGGCCTCGGTCCGCATCTCCTGCTGGGCCCCGGCGAGGAGCGGGCAGGCGGGCGCCAGAAGGCGGCGATCCTTGGCGATGCTTGCGAGGCGGTGATCGCGGCGCTCTATCTCGATGGCGGGCTGGAAGCTGCGACGCGCTTCATCGCTACCGAATGGGCATATCTCGTCGCGACGCCGACACGGGTTCTCAGCGACGCGAAGACGGCGCTACAGGAATGGACGCAAGGGCTCGGACGCGGAGTGCCCATCTACAAGGAAATCGGCCGTTCGGGCCCCGATCATGCGCCGGCCTTCGATGTGCAGATCGAAGTGAAGGGATTGCCGGCGGCGACGGGCAGCGGAAGCTCGAAACGTCAGGCGGAGCAGGCCGCAGCGCGCGCCATGCTGATACGTGAAAGAGTTTGGACTGAAAATGACTGATACCGCGAACCCCAAAGAGACGAAGTGCGGCTTTGTCGCCATCATCGGCGCGCCGAATGCGGGTAAGTCGACGCTTCTGAATGCCATGGTCGGCTCCAAGGTCGCCATCGTCACCCACAAGGTGCAGACGACGCGCGCCCGCATTCGCGGCATCGCCATCGAGGGCGACACGCAGATCGTCTTTGTCGATACGCCCGGTATCTTCAAACCGAAGCGCAGGCTTGACCGCGCCATGGTCGAGGCGGCCTGGGGCGGGGCGGGCGATGCCGATGTCATCATCCTGATGGTCGATACCGAACGTGAGCGCGGCGAGGATTTGCAGCGCGTGCTTGACGGGCTGAAGGAGCAGGGACGCAAGGCCGTTCTGGTGCTCAACAAGGCGGATATCATGACGAGCGAGAAGGGCCGCGAGAAGCTGCTGAAGCTCGCCGCCGAACTCAACGAAACGGGCCTCTTCACCCGGACTTTCATGATCTCGGCGCTGACCGGCGACGGCGTTGCGGACCTCAAGCGCTATATCGCGGACCAGATGCCCAAGGGCGCGTGGCACTATCCCGAAGACCAGACGGCGGACGTGCCGATGCGCTCGCTCGCTGCGGAAGTGACGCGAGAGAAGCTCTTTCTGCGCGTCCATGACGAGCTGCCCTATGAACTCACCGTCGAGACCGAAAGCTGGGAGCAGAAGAAGGATGGCTCCATCCGCATTCAGCAGGTGATCTTCGTCCAGCGCGACAGTCAGAAGAAGATCGTCCTCGGCGCCGGCGGGCAGACGATCAAGACGGTCGGACAGCTTGCGCGCAAGGAGCTTGAGGAGATGCTGGAGACGAAGGTGCATCTCTTCCTCTTCGTGAAGGTGCGCGAGAACTGGAGCGACGACCGCGAGCGTTACCGCGAAATGGGCCTCGATTTCCCCAAGGAATGAGCGGAACGATCGGGTTCGATAGATCGCGCAAGCGCCTGTCTTTCCGCTATAATCGGCCCATGTTGAGAAACCGCTTCAACAGGGTCGGTCGCCATGGAATGGCGTGACGAGGGCATTGTCCTCTCGGCGCGCACCTATGGCGAGTCCGGCGCCATTCTTGAGCTTTTCACCCGCGAGCATGGTCGCCATTTGGGGCTCGTGCGCGGCGGCGCGGGCCGTCGCCACAAGAGTTCGCTTCAGGCCGGGAACAGCCTCTCGGCGCATTGGCGGGCGCGGCTCTCCGAGCATCTCGGTACCTATACGGCGGAATTGATGAAGCCTCGCGCGGGGCTTCTGATGGAGGACGCCTTCTCGCTGACGGGCCTGAGCGCCGCCTGCGCGGTGGCCGGCGTCATCCCCGAGCGCGAAGCGCATCCGGCGCTTTATGAAGGGTTCGAGCTGCTGCTCGACACGATGGAAGACCCGGATATCTGGCCCGCCGTTTTCGTGCGCTGGGAACTGGGGTTGCTTCAGGAGCTTGGCTTCGGCCTCGATCTTGGGCAATGCGCGGCCACCGGCTCGCGCGACGATCTCGTCTATGTTTCGCCCCGCAGCGGCGGCGCGGTGAGCCGGGCGGCGGGCGACCCCTACAAGGAGCGGCTCTTCCGACTGCCGCAATTCCTGATCGGCGCGCAGGCAGGCGCGGCGACGCCCGGCGAAGTGGCTGAGGGGTTCCGAATCACGGGCCATTTTCTCGACCGGCACCTTTTCACGCCGCATGGCCGGCACCTGCCCGATGCGCGGATCAGGCTCGCCGAGCGTGTGTTCACTCGCAGCCGGACCGAGGCAATCTAGGCTGCATTTCTGCGTCAGATGTGGCAATCCGGGAGGGTTGCCGGAGAATCACAGGACCGTGCTGAACTGGCTAGAGTCGACTGGAAGACCGATATGAGCAAACTCGCACCACCGCCCGAGGGACCGGAACACGTCATCAACCTGCGCGAGGCGCTGGAAGAGCGTTATCTGGCCTATGCGCTCTCGACCATCATGCATCGCGCGCTGCCGGACGTGCGCGACGGGTTGAAGCCGGTTCACCGCCGCGTGCTCTATGCCATGCGGCAGCTGAAGCTCGATCCGGGTTCGGGCTTCAAGAAGTCGGCCCGCGTCGTCGGCGACGTTATCGGCAAGTATCACCCGCATGGCGACCAGTCGGTCTATGACGCCTTGGTGCGACTCGCGCAGGATTTCTCGGTCCGCTACCAGCTGGTCGACGGCCAGGGCAATTTCGGCAATGTCGACGGCGATGGCGCGGCCGCCATGCGTTACACGGAAGCGCGCCTCACCGATGTGGCGGCGCTGCTGCTCGACGGCATCGACGAGGATACGGTCGATTTTCGCGAGACCTATGACGGCAGCGAGAAGGAACCGATGGTCCTTCCGGGCGCCTTTCCGAACCTGCTCGCGAATGGATCGGCGGGCATCGCGGTCGGCATGGCAACCTCTATTCCGCCCCATAACGCCGCCGAGCTTTGCGACGCCGCGCTCTATCTCATCAAGCATCCCAATGCGCGGACGGAGAAGCTCATCGAATTCGTCCCCGGCCCCGATTTTCCGACGGGCGGCATCATCGTCGAAAGCCGGGAGTCGATTGCGGAGGCCTATGCGACGGGCCGCGGCGGCTTCCGCGTGCGCGCGCGCTGGGAGATCGAGGAACTGCCGCGCGGCATGTGGCAGATCATCGTCACGGAAATTCCCTATCAGGTGCAGAAATCGAAGCTGATCGAGAAGCTCGCCGAGCTTCTGATGGCCAAGAAGCTGCCGCTGCTGGAAGATGTGCGCGACGAGTCGGCGGAGGAAATCCGCGTCGTTCTGGTGCCGAAGAGCAAGACGGTCGAGGCTGACCATCTGATGGAGTCGCTCTTCCGCGCGACGGAACTCGAGACCCGTTTTCCGCTCAACATGAACGTGCTCTCGGCCGGGCAGGTGCCCAGCGTGATGAGCCTGCGCGATGTGCTCAAGGCATGGCTCGATCATCGCCAGGTCGTGCTGCAGCGCCGCTCGACCTTCCGCCTCGACAAGATCGCCAAGCGTCTCGAAGCGCTGGAAGGCTATCTGATCGCCTATCTCAACCTCGATGAGGTGATCCGCATCATCCGTGAGGAAGATGAGCCCAAGGCCGAGTTGATGAAGGCCTTCAAGCTCTCCGATAATCAGGCAGAAGCGATCCTCAACATGCGGCTGCGCAGCTTGCGCAAGCTCGAGGAAATGGAGATCCGCACCGAGCACAAGGAACTCTCCGCCGAGCAGAAGGCGCTGAAGGGACTGCTCAAGTCCGAAGACGCGCAATGGGCGAAGATCGCGGACGAGATCAAGGAAGTGAAAACGACCTTCGGTCCGAAGACCGCTCTTGGCCGCCGCCGTTCGACATTCTCGAACCCGCCCGCCGTGACCTATGTGCCGCCGGAAGCGATCATCGAGCGCGAGCCGATCACGATCGTCTGTTCAGCCAAGGGCTGGATACGCTCCATGAAAGGGCATGTGGGGCCGGACACCGAAATCAAATACAAGGAAGGCGACAGCGAGCGCTTCGTCATCCATGCCGAAACGACGGACAAGCTGATCCTCTTCGCAACGGATGGACGTTTCTTCACGCTCACCGCCGACAAGCTGCCGGGCGGTCGCGGCCATGGCGAGCCGCTGCGCCTGTTGATCGATATGGAGGAGGGGCGCGAGATCGTGGCGCTCTTCGTTCACCAGCCGGGCCGCAAGCTTCTGGTCGCCTCGCATGAGGGCAACGGTTTCGTCGTGCCGGAAGACGAGGTGGTGGCCATGCGCCGCGCGGGCAAGCAGGTGCTCAATGTCTCAGGCACCGACGAGGCGGTCGCCTGCGTCGTGGTGAAGGGCGATCATGTCGCGGCGATGGGCGAGAACCGCAAGCTGCTGATTTTCCCGCTCGCCGAGGTCAACGAAATGACGCGCGGCAAGGGCGTACGCCTGCAGAAATACAAGGATGGCGGCCTTGGCGACATCAAGTGCTTCCATCTCAAGGAAGGCCTGACCGTCTATGACCGCTCCGAACGGGCGCGGCTCTTCACGGATATGAAGGAGTGGCTGGGTCAGCGCGCGCAGGCGGGCCGCCTGCCGCCCAAGGGGTATCCCTCCGGCTACAAGTTCGGCGGCGGTTTCGGCGCGGCGTGATACGCCGGGGCGCGCTTTGAAAGAAAAACGGCCCGGCACTGATGCCGGGCCGTTTGCTTTTCAGCGGATCGTCACGGCCACGTTTGCCTCATGTCCCCAATAGCGGACGAAGAAGCGATAGTCGCCGGGGTGAACGCGTTTCTGGTCGAGCGTGATCGGGAACTTCTCGGTCATGATATGACGCGCGGCCAGCGCGGTCGAAACGGTAACCTGCGCGCAGACCTTGTCGTCGCCCTGCGACTGCACGAATTCTTTCTTGTCGTCGGTCAGGAACCAGCGGAATACGTCGCATTGCGTCGGCGCGGTCAGCGCCTGCGCTTCCTCCGTATTGTTCTCGAGACGGACGGTCAGATCGAGTTTGATGGGTTTGTCGGCGGAGGAGGCCTCGGGCTGTTCCGTCGTCACCGTCAGCGTGACGGGCTCGTCGGGCTTCACGGCGCCCGTATAGATGAAATAGGCGATGACGCCGATCGCGGCGAGCATCGCGAAGGACATGTTCATCATGCGCTTTCCGAGATCGGACGGCGTTTTCGGATCGGTCATCTCTTCTCCGGTGCTTCTTCTATTTTTCCGGCTTCAGGCATATTCGGGCTCAGGCGGGATGGCGTTCCCATCCGTTCATGCCCAATGCTTCCAGCGGACGGTAGCGCATCTTGTAGGCCATCTTGCGGCAATCGGCGACCCAATAGCCGAGATAGACGTAAGGCAGGCCCTTGCGCTTCGCCCGCCTGATATGATCGAGCACCATGAAAGTGCCGAGGCTGCGCTCCTCCGCGCTCGTGTCGAAAAAGCTATAGACCATGGAGAGGCCGTCTTCGAGTGTGTCGGTGAGCGCGGCGGCGATGAGCGGCGGCTTGCCCTCGCCTGATGCGGTCGAGGAACGATACTCGATGACCGATGTCATGACGTTCGTGTCCTCGATCATCGACACATAGTCGAGCGAGGTCATGTCGGCCATGCCGCCTTCAGCGTGACGCTCATCGAGATAGTCGCGGAGCAGCGAAAACTGTTCGGGCGTCGCGCGGGCGGGCATTTCGTTGCCGCTGAGGTCTTCATTGCGGGCGAGGACACGGCGGAAGCTGCGATTGGGCTCGAACTCGTCCACCACGATGCGCACCGAAACACAGGCCGAGCAGCCGTCGCAGGCCGGACGATAGGCGATGTTCTGGCTGCGGCGGAAGCCCGACTGCGTCAGCACATTGTTCAGTGCCACGGCGTTCTCGCCGAGAAGATGCGTGAAGACCTTCTTCTCGTAGCGGCCGGGCAGATATGGGCAAGGCTGTGGCGTCGTGATGTAGAACTGCGGAAAGCGGTTGCCGAAATGTTCTGTCACGTCTGCGTTCCGATAGCCTTGTACACCAATGCCTGATCCCCGATGGACTCAGGATAATGGGGAAGGCGGCAGATGACGAGCCCCGATGCTGACCTCAGAATGTGCTGCGATGGACGACGATCGTGCCGCAGAGGAAGTCGTGCAGGCCCCGGCGGCGCTCATTGAAGAAGGGAACGATGAGGACCACGGCCCAGCTTATACCGACGGTCACATAGAAGAGGATCGTCTGTAGCGCGGCCTGAATGTAGCCGGGCCGCCGACCATCCCACGTCCTGAGCTCGATTCCCTGCCAACGCATGCCCGGCGTCGCGGATTTGGGTCCGCCCAGGCTCAGAACGAAATAGGCAAGGGTGATGAGCGGCGTCAGCGCGGCGCCCGGCCAGAGAAGGCCGAAGGTCAGGATGCCAAGGATGCCGAAGACGATGATCGCGGCGGTAATGATGACCAGCAGCACCAGAAGATCGGCGATATAGGCGAGCGCCCGGGCCGTGATGATCCCGTCGAAAGTCCCTTTGGGCCAGTCATAGGCGCCGGTTTGGGCGGGCTCCAGCCTGACCACACTGTTCTCGTCGCTCATAGCGCCCTGAAGCTCCCTGTTCCGCCGACCTTTCTGAGATAGGCGAGGGAGGGGGCGTCCGCAAGGCCGGTTCGATCAGGGCTTGAAGCCGGCAGGCATGGCAGGGGCTTCGCGCAGCAGCACGATCGATAGGCGGCGGTTTGCCGCCATGTGCGGATCTTCGGGGAAGAGCGGCTCGGAATCCGCCTTGCCGACCACCTGGTAGATGCGATCGCTAGGCAGGCCCCGCCGGGCGAGAATCCGCCGGGCGGCATTGGCGCGGTCGGAGGTGAGTTCCCAGTTTCCATAGCCGGGCGTGCCTGTGAAGGGCGTGGCATCCGTGTGGCCGGAAATGCTGATGCGGTTCGGAAGCTTCATGACGATCTTGCCGACCGCCTCGATGAGCTTCCGCGTCCGCTCATAGGGCTCGGCAAGGCCGGAGGGGAACATGGAGCGCCCGTCCTGATCGACGATCTGCACACGCAGGCCCTCGGGCGTCTCGTCGATGATGACGTTCTTCGAAAGCTCGGCGAGATCGGGATCGTCCTGCATCGCCTGACGGAGGCTTTCGGCGGCGCTGCGGAAGTTTTCCTCGTCGCGCGAATTGGCCTCTGCGGCGGCGGCATTCGACGTCGTCTGGCTGGGCGAGGACTGTGTGGAGTTGGTGGACTCCATCGTGCCGTTCGACGCGCTGGCGGTGCGCTTGTCGTTGGTTTCGGGACTTTTCGGCGCGGCGGGTGTCGAGATCGTCATGACCACGCGCGGCGCAGAGCCCGCCATGCGAGCGCCTTCAAGCTCGAATGCCGTGCCGCCGAGCACGCCGCCCGCGCCGCTGGTCGAACGGCTCACGCTTGCGGGCGCGAAATAATCGGCGAGGCCCTGCTTCTGCTCCGGCGTCGTCATGCTGATGAGCCACATGAGCAGAAAGAAAGCCATCATCGCCGTCACGAAGTCGGCATAGGCGATCTTCCAGGCGCCGCCGTGATGGGCATGGGCCTGTTTCTTGACCCGTTTGATGATGATCGGCTGTTCGTTCGATGCGGCCATCCTGGCCTCCCGTTACGTGCGCGCGTTCAGCTCGCCGCGGGTTGCAGATTGGCCGTTGACTGCTCGACCTCGATGAAGGTCGGGCGCACATCCGACATGAGAGCCTTGCGGGCAAACTCGATGGAGACGGCGGGCGCGTAGCCCGACATATGCGCGAGAAGGCCAGCTTTCATGGAGAGATAATATTTCGACTCGGCTTCGTAGATGTTGCGTAGCGACTGCGCCATCGGGCTGAAGAAACCATAGGCGCAGAGAACGCCGAGGAATGTGCCGACGAGAGCGCCGCCGATCAGATGGCCGAGAACTTCCGGCGGCTCGGTGATCGAGCCCATGGTGTGAATAACGCCGAGCACGGCCGCGACGATGCCGAGGGCGGGCGTGCCGTCCGCGAGCGACTGAAGGCTCATCACGATGCGCTCGCGCTCCTGATGATGCGTCTCAAGCTCTTCGTCCATCAACGCCTCAAGCTCGTGCGCGACCTCGGTGCCGAGCGTGATCATGCGCAGGTAGTCGCACATGAACTCGACGGCGTGGTGGTCGGAGGCGAAGCGGGGAAACTGCGCAAAGATCGAGGATTCGGATGGGTTCTCGATATGCGCTTCAAGTGCGAGATTGCCCTTGCTCTTGGCGAGCTTGAAAAGCGTGAACTGAAGGCCGAGCAACTCCAGATAGGCGCCCTTGTCGTAGCGCGAGCCCTTGAACAGCGTGCCGAACATGCCGCCCATGGCTTTGAGCACCGCCGGCGGATTGCCGATGATGAAGCCGCCCATCGCGGCGCCAAGAATGATGAGAAGCT
Organism: Rhodobiaceae bacterium; assembly: GCA_027352645.1. GTDB lineage: Bacteria > Pseudomonadota > Alphaproteobacteria > Parvibaculales > Parvibaculaceae > Parvibaculum. The sequence goes on from DAIEIL010000200.1 coordinate 10,160, forward strand.
CGAAGGGCTGGAAGAGCACGGCAATATGCCCGCCATTGGCGAGATAGCCGCCGAAGACGCTGGCCAGAACAATGAACATGCCGATGAGTAGCTTCATCGCGCCCGATACTTTCTCTTATGGACCCCACAATGGGGCCTGTCGCACCCCAATACGGGCATAATGTGGGCTTGCGATTAACAGCCGGTTTAATCGGGCGGTTTTGCAGAAAAAACGTCAGTTTTGCGCGGGCTGCGGGTTGCACCGACAGATTTACTGGGATTTAACCGAATGTCCGTTGGACAGAAGCCGCGTGAAGCGGCACGTCGCGGAGGGTTGGCACAGGGAGAAGATCGCCCCAAATGACGCATGACACTCGCAAGTTCCGCAATGCGCTGGGTTGCTTCACGACCGGCGTGGCGGTGATCACGACCCAGCTCGAAGGTCACCCGCCCATCGGAATCACGGTGAATTCCTTTTCCTCCGTCTCCCTCGATCCGCCCCTGGTGCTCTGGAGCCTCGACCGCAAGTCGGACACGCTGCCGGTCTTCGAGGCGGTGACGGGCTTCACCGTCAATGTGCTGCGCGAGGACCATCGCGACATTTCGAGCCGCCTAGCAAAGCAGGGCGATCACAGCCTTGAGGGGCTGGCTGTCCGCACCGGGCTCTTCAACGGCTGCCCGGCGCTTGAGGATGCGCTGGCGCATTTCGAATGCAGCGTTGAGGCGCGGCACGACGGCGGCGACCACATCATCTTCATCGGCCGCGTCCTGCACTTCGAATATTCGGAGGATGGCCGTCCGCTGCTTTATCACCGGGGCAGCTATCAGGGTCTTGCCGAAGGCACCCCCTGAGGCATCCGGTCCTCGGCCTGATCCTGACCGTCGACGCTGACCAGATTGCCGCGCATGAGCGCGATGCAATCCAGCATTGTCAGGTATTCCTCCCGCGCAATGCCGTCGGTTGCGGCATTGTGAATGTCCGCGTAATGCGCGACGCCCAGATGCTTGTGCGCATGGAGCAACGGCGTCAGGTATATGCACTTCGCACGGCGGTCGGTCGGATGCGCCCGGCGCTCGACAAGGCCGATTGCCTCCAGCTCATTTATATAAATGCCGACCGAGACCTTGTGGATGTGAAGCTCATGCGCCAGGTCGGTCTGTGTCTGCCCGTCATGCTGCAAGAGCGAGGTGATGATCTGCGTCTGGTTCCGGCTCAGGCCGCTGCGCCGGTCGTAGAGTCTTGCGAGCAGGGCGCCCACTTCGGTGATGAGGTTCAGGAAATATTGCGGCGACAGTCGGGCTTCGAGTTCTTCGTCTGAAAGCGGACTGCTCGCGGCATTGCGGCCGTCTCCGCGGTGCGTTGACATTCTGCGTCGTTCCCCCCAACAAATCCGTATTCGGATTACGCGGCATTTTTCTGCCTGTTTTAAATTCTTGCCGGATGCGATCCGCAGCTTGACGCGTCACGCCCCGGGTGGTTTCGTAATATCAATTTACTAAAAAGGGATGCCCTCGCGACAGAAAAACGTACGAGGGAAAAGCGAGGTTACGGGGAGGAGCCGCCGTTCCCGCCTAAGCCGGTCCCGGCCAGAGAGGGAGGTTGCGCCGTGCAGGCGGCGCAGGGCGAGCCTATGGTTTCGATCGATTCTGGTAATGCGGCATTCTCCGGCCGGGGCTGGGTGCGTCCGACCCGCAGCCGTTTGCGCTATTGGGGGCTGGCGCTTGCGTTGCTGGTTCATGTGCCGGTTTATTTCATCGTGACGTCGGAAGACGATCTGGTGCCGCAGGCGCAGCATCTCGTTGCGATAACGATCTTTCCCACGCCTAAGCCGAAGGAATTGCCGCCGCCGCCGAAGGTGGAGCCGAAGCCGCAGCCAAAGCCGGTTCGCAAGGCCGCCCGCCCAAGGCCGCCAAAGGTCATTGAAAAGCCGGTCGAGAAGCCGAAAGAAGGGCTCACGGGGGCCGGGATCATGCCCGTCGCGCCCGCTGCGGCCGATGTTCTCGATCCCATACCTGCGCATAAGGGTGTTGCGCTTACCGGCAACGATATTCGGAGCCGCATGGGCGGGCGGGAATTTCACCTTGAAATGGGCCGTCTCGACCAGCAGGGAAGCAATCGCCTCATCAACACGGTGATCGAGCTTCATGCGGATGGCACAAGCAAGGTGACGCTGACGCATTACTACTTCCAGACCTATCACAGCCAATATTCCTCGACGCGGAACGAGAGCGGCGAGGGGCGTTGGTGGGTCGAGGGCGACCGCTGGTGCCACCAGTCGGATATCGTCAATTACGGCACGAAGGATTGCTACGATCTCACGGCGGAGGGCTCCGTCGTCCGTCTGTATTATGCCGAATGCGGCACCGAATCCTCGACGCTCTGCAAGGCCGGGCGCATCGCCGCCGAGGGCGAGGTGAAGTAACGATCCGCTTACGGAGTAATTCTGCGCCTGAGGCGAGGTTGAATTCCGGTCCCTGCCTGCTAAAACAGGGCAAGGTTATGATTGCGGGCAAGGCGAGGCGATAATGGCGGAGAAAGTTGCGTTCCTGGGGCTTGGCGTCATGGGCTATCCCATGGCGGGGCATCTGGCAAAGGCCGGTCACGAGGTGACGGTCTACAATCGGACTGCGGAAAGAGCGGCCGGATGGGTGGCGGAGCATGGCGGGCGCGCCGCCGCAACGCCTGCCGAAGCCGCCAGGGGCGCCCGCTTCGTATTCGCCTGCGTCGGAAATGACGACGATGCGCGTCAGGTGTCGACGGGCGAGCAAGGTGCGTTCGGCGCGATGGAGCGCGCAGCGATCTACATCGACCACACCACCGCTTCGGCGGAGCTTGCCCGCGAACTCGACGCGGCGGCGCGGGAACGCGGCCTCGGCTTCGTGGATGCGCCAGTGTCGGGCGGGCAGGCAGGCGCCCAGAACGGCGCTCTCACGGTCATGGCGGGCGGCGATCAGGCAAGCTATGCGGCGGCCGAGCCGATCATCGCGGCCTATGCCCGCGCCGTGCGGCTGATGGGCCCGGCGGGCGCCGGACAGCTTACCAAAATGGTGAACCAGATCTGCATCGCGGGACTCGTCGAGGCGCTTTCGGAAGGTATCCATTTCGCGATGAAGGCGGGGCTTGATCCTGAAGCTGTCGTCGATGTCATCTCAAAGGGCGCGGCGCAGTCCTGGCAAATGGAAAACCGTTACAAGACGATGATAGCCGGTGAATTCAATCACGGCTTCGCCGTGGACTGGATGCGCAAGGACCTCGCGATCTGCCTCGACGAGGCGCGGGTGAACGGAGCGCATCTCCCCATCACCGCGCTGGTTGATCAGTTTTATGCGGAAGTGCAGACGATGGGCGGCAACCGCTGGGACACATCGAGCCTGATTGCGCGCTTGCAGAAGTGAGACGTTGATCGAAAGGACCAACACGTGAAAGAGACCAGGTTTCGTTCCGTTGCCGAAGTCATCGAACGGCTGAACCCTTCCTATCCCGTGTTCATGGTCTTTCCCGAGATACTCAAGGACCGCGCGCGAACTTTTCTCGACGGCTTTCCGGGCACGGTTCTCTACGCGGTCAAATGCAATCCCGATCCGCATGTGCTGCGCGCGCTCTACCAGGCGGGCGTGCGGCATTTCGATACGGCGTCTCTCCCCGAGATTGCGAAGGTCTCGGAACTGTTTGCGGACGCGCATTGCTATTTCAATCATCCGGTGAAAAGCCGTGGCGCGCTGGAAGCGGCGTGGGAGATATACGGGCTCGGCCATTATGTGGTCGATCACATTGATGAGCTGAACAAGCTCCACGAGGTCGTGGGCACCGACATCACGGTCGAGGTGCGCATCGCGACGCCAAAGGGAGCGGCGGTCTATAACCTCTCGTCGAAATTCGGCGCCGCACCCGATGCGGCTGTCGAGCTCCTGCAGGAGGCGAGCCGGCGCGGTTCTCGCACGGCCATAGCCTTTCATGTCGGCAGCCAGTGCCCGGATCCCGAAGCCTATCGCGTCGCCATGAAGGAAGCGGCGGACATTGCGAGGCGCGCCGATGTGCCGATCGAATATCTCGATATCGGCGGCGGCTATCCCGCCGAATATGGCGATCCCGTTCCGCCGATCGGCGCCTTCTTTTCGGTCATCAGGGTGGCGCGCGACGAGTTGAAGCTCGGCATGCCGCTTTATGCCGAGCCCGGCCGCGCGCTTGTCGCTGACGGGTGTTCGGTCCTTGCGCAGGTACAGCTGCGCAAGGGGCGCGATCTCTACATCAATGACGGCATCTATGGGTGCCTCGCGGAGATTCAGCTTGGGCCGCTGAAGCCGCCCGTTCGCGCGCTGCGCCGCCGCGACGGGGTATGCGTTCCCGTGACCGGAGAGGAAAAGAGCTATCGCATCTTCGGTCCGACCTGCGACAGCCTCGATGTCTTCAAGGTTGAGTTCGAATTGCCTGACGGAATTGCTGAGGGCGACTGGATCGAGTTCCGGCGCATGGGCGCCTATTCGATAGGAATGCAAACCTCATTCAATGGTTTCTATACGGACACCGTTGTCCTGATAGACGGGCATCAGGATAGTCTTTGAATTGCCATAAGTTCTTGTGCCGTTCTTTTCTATACATGTGATATATGTTAACAACGATAACATATCGAGCGTGTGCACAAATGAGGAACGCGGACGATGCGCACAAGGCTGAGAGGACAGAAAACCCAATATCACCACGGTGATCTCAGGCGTGCATTGCTCGAAGCCGCGATGACGCTGATCGATATTCGCGGGCCCGAAGCTCTGACGCTTCGTGCGGCGGCCCGGCGGGCCGGCGTTTCGGAAGCCGCGCCCTACCGGCATTTCGCCAATCTCGACGCGCTTCTTGGGGCGGTCGCGCTGGAAGGCTTCGAAATGCTGATTGCGGACCTGGAGAACGTAAAAGGCGCACGAGCGAGGCGCGATGCCTTTCTCGCTTTTGTTGGCGATTTTCCGGGCCGCTACACCTTGATGTTCGGAACCCTCGCCGATCGCGAGTCAGCCGCCAGGCGGCAGGACGAAGTCGCGAATATCGCCGAACTCGTCGATGAGTCCGGCGGCCTTGCGTTGCTTCACGGAACGGCGTCGCTGCAATTGGTGGGGCTTGCCTGACTACGCTCAGGATTCTTCTTTCCTGAAGTAGCCGTAGGTTTCCGCGAAGCGGCCCGAGACATATTCATAAGCCGTCACGGGTTCGTATTTGGCGGGATGCTTCTCGTCGACGCAGTTGGGCAGCGGCGTCAGGACCGTTGCGTAGTCGCAACCGTAGAAGAAGGGAATCGAATAGCGCTCGCGCCCGCTTCGATTGATGACGCGATGGAGCGTCGACTTGAAGAGATCGTTCGACCAGCGCGCCATCTGATCGCCGATATTGACGACGAAGGCGCCGGGGATCGGCGGCGCGGAAATCCACTCACCGCTCGCGTTCAGAACCTGCAACGCTTCGACATCGCCGCCCTGGGCGAGGATGGTGAAGCATTCATAGTCGGAATGCGCGCCGATGCCGATCTGCTTCTCGTCGATGATGCCTTCCTGCGGCGGATAGTAGAGAACGCGCATCGAGCTGCCGGGACGCCTGATCTTCGGCGCGAAGAAATTTTCGTCGAGTTCAAGTGCGAGCGCGAAGGCCTGGAAGATGCGGCGGCCGAGCAGGATCATCTCGTCGTAATAGCGCGTCAGCGGCTCGCGAAATTCGGACATGTTTTCCGGCCAGACATTCGGCCCATGCAGCGTGTGGCCTGCGAGAACTTCCGGATCGTCGGAAGGAATGTCGAGCGAAAGGTCGAAGGCTTCGTGCAGGTCGCCCTTGGCCGTCGGGTCGGTGTTTTCTTCGAGCAGCGGTCCATAGCCGCGATGATTGGTCGACTTGCGGATATGGATGCGCATCTTCTCTTCGAACGGCGCCGCGAAGAAGCGCTTCGCGGCGTCGAAGGTCGCGTCGATCACCTCCTGCGGAACGCCGTGATTCTTGAGGTAGAAGAAGCCGACATTCATGCAGGCGTCCTTCAGCTCGGCGGCGACTTTCAGACGGTCGGCAATGTCATCGCTCGCCATCGGGGCGAAATCGATCTGCGGAATTTCAGTGAAGGCGATCTTGCGGGCGGCAAGGCCCGTGTCGGTGAAATTCCTGATGCCGTTTCCGGTCCGTACGATATTCATGAAAATGCCTCGCCTGCGCCTGATCGAAATACGGGCGGCACGATGCAAATTGCATGCAAAGGAGGATGCGGCGTGGAGCCGCCATTTTCGCGGCGCGCGCCCTCACGCGTCTGCTGCAGAATGGGCAGACGGCTTCCAAACTGACCAAGCTTTAAGCGGGTGCCCGCTGCGCTCAGCGCTGCTGCAGCAGCCTTGCGGCGGCAGGCGCGAAATAGGTGAGAACGCCGTCTGCGCCTGCGCGCTTGAAGGCCAGCAGGCTTTCAAGGATCACGCGGTCGCGGTCGAGCCATCCGTTCTGGATCGCTCCGGCGAGCATCGCGTATTCGCCCGACACCTGATAGGCGAAGGTCGGCAGGCCGAACTCCTGCTTCACGCGGTGGAGCACGTCGAGATAGGGC
>DAIEIL010000205.1 GCA_027352645.1 Rhodobiaceae bacterium
TCTGCTCAACCTCCTGTCCAATGCGATCAAATTCACGCCCGCGGGCGGCACCATCACCATGCGCGGCGGCGCAGACGACAATTTCGTCGCTCTCGCCGTCGAGGACAGCGGCATCGGCATTCCCGCCCATGCCCTGCCCAAGATCGGCCGCCCCTTCGAGCAGGTCGAAAGCCAGCATTCGAAGAAGCACAAGGGCACGGGCCTCGGCCTCGCACTCTCGCGCTCCCTCGTCGAGCTTCATGGCGGCACCTTGCTGATCGACAGCACAGAAGGCGTCGGCACTCGCGTGACCTTCACGCTGCCGCTCTGAGCTCAGGCGAGGGTTTCAGGCTTCGGCGTCGCGACGCCGTTCTTCACGTCGAACTGCGGAATATGGCCGAGGCCCTGCACTAGGCCCGCATCGGCGCCTAACTGCGCCTTCCAGTCGTGCCCCTCGGTGAGGATGACGCCGATCCCGATAATCTCTGCGCCAGCGTCGCGTGCCAACGCCACGCTGGCCGCGAGGCTCGATCCCGTCGCCACCACATCGTCAACGACAACAACGCGCCTGCCCTTGATCAGCGGAATAGCCGCGCGGTCGAGCAACAGGCGCTGCGAGCCCGACGATGTGACCGACACGACCTCGCGCAGCATCGCATCCTTCAGGTGAATCTTGGGCGACTTCTGAAGGATCACGTATTGGTCGAGCCCCAGCGCGCGAGAGACCTCAATCGCTACCGGAATGCCGAGTGTCGCCGTGCCGACGATGATGTCGGGCTTGAGGTCGCGGATCTTCTCCGCCAACGCCCTGCCGATGCGTTCGCCGAAACGCACTCCCATGTCGATGACCATGAGGAGCGAAATGGCGAATGTATCGTTGATGGGAACCAGCGGAAGCCGGACAGGCTCTCCGGCGATATCGACAGTGTAATGGTCGGGGGTCACTTGCAGCCTCGCAGGGAAAGTTTTCCCGATGCGACTGCATGCAATATGCCAGAGGAAGAGCCGCCCGTTTGCACGGGTTTTCCAAAGCTCAACCGGTCAAAACAAAACCGGCTGCCCTTGATTTAGGCAGCCGGTTTCGATCGACGAAAGAAAACCTAAAGGTACCAGTCGTATTCCAGCGGCGAAATCGCGCGCTGGAACTTGTCGAATTCGAGCATCTTCGTTTCCGCATAGACGTCGACATACTGGTCGCCGAAATATTCGCGGATGATGGTCGAGTTGCGCAGGCGCTTCAACGCGCTCGGCAGGTAGAAGGGAATGGTCTCGTCCATGCTGTCGCAGGCATTGCCCTCGGCGGGATCGCCGGGATCGATCTCATTGACGATGCCGTAATGGATGCCGGCAAGGATCGAGGCGAGAACCAGATAGGGATTGGCGTCGGCGCCTGAGACGCGATGCTCAACGCGCATGGCTGAATGCGAGCCTGCCGGAACGCGGAAGGCTACAGAGCGGTTGTTGTAGCCCCAGGCGCGATTGACCGGCACGAACAGGTTCGGCTCGAAACGGCGATAGGAATTGAGGTTCGGCGCAAAGAAAGGCATCGCCTCGCCCAGCGTCGCCTGCAGTCCGCCGATCGCATGGCGCAGCTTGACGCTGCCCTCGTCGGTGCCGTTGTCGAAGATGTTGTTGCCCTTCTCGTCGAGAAGCGAGCAATGGACGTGAAGCCCGTTGCCGGCCTGGCCCATGAAGGGTTTCGCCATGAAGCTCGCGATGAAATTATGCTTGCGGGCGATGGCGCCGATGAGATGGCGCAACATGATCGCGTGGTCGCCCGCGCGAACGGCGTCATGCTCGTGGTTGAGATTGATCTCGTATTGGCCGGGCGCAAACTCGGCCGTTGCGCCCGATGCCGGAACGCCCTGCTCCGCTGCGGCCTCATCGATATCCTTAAGCAGGCCCATGAAGCCGTCGAGCTCGGTAATGCCGTAAACCTCGTTTGCGGTTTCGCGCTGACCCGTCGCCGGATTGATCGGCGCCTGCGGAAGGCCCTTTCGATCACGTTCGCGGTCAAGCACGTAGAACTCAAATTCGCAGGCCGTTACCGCATGAAGGCCGATCTCCGCGAGCTTCGCCACGACATTGGACAGCACGACGCGCGGTTCGAGATTGAGCGGCTTCCCGTCATGGTCCTCCATCGTCATGAGGACCTGCGCCTGCTTCATGGAAGCCCAGGGAACAGGCACGATGGAACCGGAGATCGGATAGGCTTGACCGTCCGGATCGCCGTCCGAAAATCCCATGCCGAGAATGTCTTCGTTGACGCCCGTAACATCGAAGAAATAGAGCGACTTCGGCATGTGAACGCCGGAGGTGAACACCTTCTCGGATTCTTCGATCGGGAAGCGCTTGCCGCGCACTGTTCCGCACATATCGACGAAAACGGCATCGAGATAGTCAATGTCACCCCGCTCGGCGAGGAAGGCCTTGAACTCGGCTAAAGTCGCACGCCCGTCGCTACGCGGTTTCTCGCGGTCACTCATCATCTACCTGGCTGTTATTTATCCTGAAGCCAATAGTAGCCGAGAGCGGCCCCAAGATACCAGCGCCGCAGCGATGGAAACGGCATACGCGGCGGAATCCCGCGGAAAGGCTCAGGAATTTCAGCGAGTGTTTTTCGACCGCCGATGAGATCGCTCAGTATTTTTCCGGTCCACGGCGCAGCCGAACCCCCATCGCCGTGATAGGCAAGACCGAAATAAACGCTCCGATCATCGGGCATTTGTCCGATCGCAGGCGTCATTCGCGCGGTCATACAAACAAACCCGCGCCAGTAATGCGTTGTCGGAACGCCCTTCCATGCGGTGAAAACTTCGCCCAGACGTCGCTCGAGGACGGTGCGCATGCGCACGCCGTCTTGCGGTTTGCCCGTCATGTCGCCCCGCGCGCCAAAGAGAAAGCGACGGTCGGGCAGAAGCCGATAATAGAAGAGAAGATTGCGGGTGTTGCTGCATGGACGTTCCGTCTTCCATCCTTGCGCCGCAAGCTCATCATCCGTTAACGGACGAGTTACGATGATATTGGAAAGAACCGGCATGAGACGGTCGGCCAGCACGCGGTTCACCGGATCGCGGGTGAAGCCATTGGTCGCGACGATAACGCGGCGCGCGCGCAAGGTACCGGCTTTCGTCACAAGACGATGCTCATTGCCCACCTTCTCCCAGCGCTCGACATGGGAACGGCCATGCAGCTTCGCGCCGTGCCGCGCTGCCGCCTCCGCAAGGCCGCGCGCAAATCGCAGGGGATGAAGGCCAAAGGCAATCTTGTTCAGCAGCGCGCCGAACTGCTCGGTTGAATCATAGGAGGTCTCGGCGACCTCCTCCCGCGTGAGTAGCGCCACCGGAACACCGAACTTGCCCCCGAGAAGATCGCGCTCCTCCTCCAGCGCCGCAAAGCGCGACGGCGAATGGGCGACATGCAGCGTGCCGTCGCCTTGCGGACGAATGTCGATGTTTTCGTCACGCGCGAGCGAGCGAACGAGTTCGACCGCATCGACCTGCGAGGAAATGAAGTGCCGCGCCTCCGCCTCGCCATAGCGGCGAATGAGGCCCGACAGAGAAAGGCTGCTCGGTGGAAGCGCGCAAAAGCCGCCATTGCGACCCGACGCGCCCCAGCCCAGCGGGCCCGACTCGACGAGCCGCACATCGGCATGATGATCGCGGGCCAGGTGAAGCGCCGCTGAAAGGCCCGTATAGCCGCCGCCGATGATGGCGACGTCGCATTGCGTGTCACCGCCAAGCGGACCGAGATCGACGCCAGCGGCTAGTGGCGGCGCGTCCTCCTCCCAGAAACTTCCGGCAGGCGCGGACGCGTCGTAAAGACTTTGATGATACCAGGTCATTTTGCGTGAGTTGCCATCGACTCGGAGTAAGCCGGGATCATATCACGCAAAGACGCGTCAGGGCGGGCCTTCCGGGCCGTCCGGCGGGGGGCCATCGGGCGGGGGACCATCCGGGCCGCGACCGCCGGGACCTCCCGGTCCGAAGCGGCGTTCAGCACGCCTGCGCATCGTTTCCGCGACGCGCGCGCGTTGCTCAGACGTCAGCCTGGAAAAGCCTTGCACCATCGCATCTCGCGCCGCCTGACTAAGTTCAGCCTGCGCGAGATCGACCTTCGCGAAAGCTGCAGCGACCTTGGCTGGATCGTAGGTGGGCGCGCCCACGGCATCGGCGAGTTCCCTGCGTGCCGTCTCGATTGCGATGATATGCGGTTTGATGAGCGGGAATTGCTCGACCATGATCTTTCGGATGGCCGCGCGGTCGCCCGGCGGCAGGCCATCTGCACCCTTGTGCAGCATCTTGAAAAATGGCGCAGGCGCATGCCCCGGTTCGGCACCGGGCGGAGGCGGAGGCCCGAAGATGAGCGCCGTCGCAATCGTACCGACAAGGAAGAGATTGACGACGAGCGAAACGAGCAACGCCGGACCCACCCAGCGACGCGCCGCAAGCGGCGCCTGAGCCTCTTTCACGGGCAGCTCACTCATTTCTTCCAGTCCTCGGGATACTCATTTTCGGCCAGAGCGAAGGAGACGAGCTGCTCGCCAGCCGTACCCGCTGAAGCGGACGCAGACACCACACCGGAGGTGAGGCCCAGCGAGTTGAGACCTTCTGCCGTGACGTTCGACGGCAAGGCGGCACCAAAGCCGATGCCGAGCATGATGGAGGCCGCAAGTGCGCCCGCCGGGAAAGCCGGTGAGCCATAGGGCCAGACGATGCGCGCGATGGATGACCACAGGCCGGCACGACGCCTTTCCCCGGAAACAATCTGTCCCGTCGCGGCGCGCGGACGGGCAGCCATGATGCGCGACAGAAGCTCCGCCGACGGCGCGTCCGCTGAGGGCGCCATTGCGAGCAGCCGGTCGAGCTTGCCCGCCTCTTCGACAAGGGCACGCGCCTCCGCGGAGCCCGCCAGCAGCGCCTGGGCAGCCTGCCGTTCGCCCGCGGGCCACAGATCCGGCGAGGCACCATAGGCCCCGGCGATCTCCGCCAAACGCTCCAATGTCATCTCGTGTTTCGCCATTACCTCACCCCGGCCCTTATCGGCCTTGTTCCCCGGTTTTACGTAGCCACTCATCCCGTTCCGTCGCAAGAGCAACACGAAGTTGTCTCCGCGCCCGCCCCAGTAGAGATTCAACCGCTTCGACACTCACATTGAGAATTTCCGCCGCCTCGATGTTCGACAGTCCCTGATAATGTGTCAGCGTCACCGCAGCCCTCTGCCGCGCCGGCAGAGCCTGGAGCGCCAGATCGACCCGCTGGGCGAGATCCTGCCGCACAAGTTCCTCCTCCGGTGTCGGATCTTCGCTCTGCGGTTCGGGAATGGAGTCGATGTCATCGGTGGTATGACGGCGCAGACGGTCGAGGCAGAGATTGGTCGCAACGCGGTGCAGCCATGTGCTGAATTGCGCCCTGCCCGGCTCCCAGCGCGCGGCATGAGTCCAGACCCTGAGAAATACTTCCTGAGCGACTTCCTCGGCATCGGCATGACTGCCGAGCATGCGGCGCGCGAGAGCAAGCATGCGCGTAAGATGCCGGTCGACGAGCAGCCGGCAAGCCGCCTCGTCCCCCAGCGCGACACGCGCTACCAGTTCGTCGTCTGACGCGTCGTTCAAGCGACCGCGCCCCTTTCGTCAAATCAGACCGCTAGGGATGATTGCGGACAAGCCGATCCTACTCGGCTTTGGGCGCAGTCGCACCGGGTTTGGCCGCTCCGTCCATCTGGCGCCGCGCCTTCATGCGCTCCTGCCGCATGGCGATTGCCGCATCGTATTCGGCCTTGGTCACCTTGCCGTCGCCATTGGCGTCGAGGCGCTTGAACCGGATCTCGGCACGCTCGGCCGCCCGCTTCTGGACTTCGGCGACGAATTCAGCCTGGGAGATGGCGCCATCGCCATTGGCGTCCGCTGCCTTGAAACGAGCGTCCCGGGCGGCATTGAGCCCCGCACTGCTTTCGGCCTGAACCGCGAAAGGCAACATGACGCCCAATGCGATGGCGGCAACGCCGACAATCAATTCTGCTCTAAAACGGACCAATTCAACCCTCCCAGAAAAAGGACGGTCGGGAGGGTTGATGCGCCCACTCCCGACCAAGAGTAACGGGTTAACTTCCGGTCCGAAGGGGGAAGGTAGACCGGTGGGAACGTCGTCCTGTCACTCACATTGCTAAACGCCAGGCAAAACGAATTCCGTCGCCCAAAAGTGTCCCGAAAGAGAACATAAGAATTAAAATTCGGCAAGGAGCGGCGCGGGCACCGCGTGGCGCATCGGCGAGCCGATGACGGCTTCGGTGAGAAGCCGCGCGGGAATTTTCAGGCGCCGGACGCTCAACCCTTCCCGGAAATCGACCTCAACGCTCAGTGCGACCGGGCCCGTCCTGTACCGGAGCCGCGCAAGCGCGAGATTGAGTCCGAGCGCCGGGGAAAAGCCGATACTGGTCGCCGTTCCGTCGATCGCGCCCTCCCTCTCGACGGCGCAGAATTGCACCGGCTCGGGGAAATCCAGAGCCATGGATACGACCAGATGGCGCGGCTCCCGCTGCTTGAGGCGGCGCAGGGCGTCTCGACCGGTGAAATGTCCGCTTTCGAGATCGACAAGCGAAGCGAGACCCAACTCAAAAGGCGTCGAGGCATCAGCGAGGTCGACAGCGGCGAATGCGCCGAGATAATCGCAGCCCACTCGCGGGATGCCCGCCTCGATCCGCGCCAGCTCCCGTACGGCATAGCCGGTCGCCGCCAAGCCGAACTCCGCACCCTTGTCGAAAAGGCGTGCCCAGAGCATGGGCGCGTCTTCCGGATCGACCCATAGCTCATAGCCAAGCTCGCCCGTCGCGCCGGTACGGCTCGCATAGACGGGTATGCCGCCAAGATCAAACCAGCGGGCGGCATAGGGCCTGATCGTCTCGATGTCATAAAAGCCGGCCGCGTTGAGAACAGCCGCCGCATGCGGTCCTTGCAGACTGAGCGCGGCAAGCGCAGCGCCGACATCCTCGACGTGAACCTGAAAACCGAGCGCGCTGTCGAGAAGCCAGGCGAGATGCGTTTCCTCCGTCACAAGACGATATTCGCTTTCGCCCAGCCGGAAGAGGTGACCATCGCCGACGACGAATCCCCGGTCCTCGCAAAATACCACCGGCATGACTTCATCGACTGAAAGCCGCATCACATTGTCGGCGACAAGCCGATCGAGATAGGACGCGGCATCGCGCCCGCTGATCCGATACTTCACCATCGGAGAAATGTCGGAGAGCGCCGCTGCTTGGCGCAGCGCGCGATATTCATCGTCGATGGTCGTCAATATTTCCGGCGTCGTGTAGCCGTTCCAGTCCGTCCAGCGATTGGTGCGGCTCTCAGCTGCGACGCTGAGATGCAGCGATGTCGTCAGAACGCAGCGGCTGAATGGCGGCTCGTCGGATGCGGGCGCGAACAACTCATCGACCGTGGGCGATGCTTCGAGCCTTTCGAAATCAGGCTGTTCCCGAAAGCCCGATGTCTCGTCGGGCTCTTCGTGTCCCGTTTCTTCCACGAAAGGAATGTCGCTTTCCCCGCTCATGCACGCCTCCCTTCGGAAAGCGCAACTTTGGCGGCGAGTTGGCCGGCCAGGCCCGAAATGCCGCCGGGATGATTGCCTGCACCGCAGAGATATAGACCCTGAAGCGGTGTGCGGTATTGCGCAAGCTCCGGCGCGGGGCGGAACATCAACAATTGGTCCGGGCGCATTTCGCCGCAATGCCACTCGCCGCCCGCAAGGCCGAACTTCGCCTCGATGTCGGATGGGAGAAGCATTTCGCCTGCGATAATCCTCGCCCTTATATCCGGCGCATAGCGAGAGAGTGTCTCGATGACGCGGTTGAGCAGCCGGTCGCGCTGTCCCGCCCAACCGCCCGCCACATCGTAAGGCACATGCTGGATGAGGATCGACATGACGTGGTGACCGGCGGGCGCGAGCGCCGCATCGACGACGCTCGGAATCGTGACTTCCATGGCGAACTCATCGGACAGCTCGCCTCGCTTGAAGGCGGCGAATGCCTGATCGAACTCATTGAGTGGGGGAACGACCAGAAGCCGCGCGCCATATTCCTCGGGCGAAAGCCCCGCAATAGAGGGCAAGCCCTCCAGCGCGAGGTTGAGCTTTGCGGTCGCGCCACGGCGGCTTGTCTGCGCGAGCCGAGCCGCGAGCCCGGCATCGAGACAGGCGGGTCCGACGAGATCGAGCATGGTCGCGCGCGGATCGACGCTCGACAGGGTCATGGGCGCGCGAAGGAAGTCGCCCGTCACCGTCTCGACGCCCGTGGCAACGCCGCTTTCGACAATGATCCGCTTGACCGCCGCGCCCGTCTTGATGGCGACGCCGAAACTCTCGGCGGAACGCCGCAGCGCCTCGATCAGCGCGCCCATGCCGCCCCGCGGCAGCGAGGCGCCCTTCGTCTCAAGCTGCAAGGCGCGACGATAAATGAGATTGAAAGCGGTCCCCGGCGAATAGGGACCCTCGGCGGTTCCGCGCAATGCCTCGAAAGCGAAGGCGGCGCGGAGCAGCGGCATCTCGAAGGTCTCATCGACAATATCGCCGATGCTCGCCGGAAGCGCGTGCAGCAGATCTTCGAAAGAGGGCTGGCCGAGGCGACGCGCGCGCCAGACCAGCTTGCGGAAAGCCGTCGCCGCCTCCGACGAGGGGCCGCCGGAAAGCGGCGGCGCGCCGAGCAGAAATGGGCGCAATGCGGTCGCATGAGATTTCAATCGCGCAAGAAACTCGACAAGCGCCGCCGCGTCATGCGCGTTCCATTGCCCGAGCGCCGCGAGATCCCGCCTTCGGGTGGACAGGGTGAGATGGCGCTTGTTGCGCGAGAGCGCGATGGCCGGCACGTTGCGCGCGGCAAAACGCAGTCCATTACGCGCGAGCTTCAGTTCCTTCTCAATGCGACGAGGCATGGCTTCGACGAGATGGGCAGCGGTCGAGATCATGTAGTCGGGCGAGATTTCGCCCGTCGCAAGCGCGCCGCCCAGATGATCCGATGCCTCGATCAGAACCACGCGCTTTCCAGCCTTCGCCAGATAGCAGGCGGCAACGAGGCCGTTATGGCCTCCTCCGATCACGATGGCATCGAAACTCCGATCGGCGAGCCGCATGGTCAGCCTCGCCTTCTGAGTGAGGCGGCGACGAGTGCCGCCGCATTGGCGCCCGCATGCCCGATGCCTAACGGCCCCGGGTGAACGCTCTGCGAGCAGAGATAGAGATTGCGGATCGGCGTTTCATATCCCGAAAGCGCAGGCGAAGGACGGTTGAAGAACATCTGGTCGAGCGTGGTTTCGCCGTGCGAGAGGTCGCCGCTGGTCATGCCTACCTCGCTTTCGATATCGGGCGGTGTCAGTGTTTCGAGCGCGACGATGCGATCCCTTATACCCGGGCTCGCCTCCGCGATGCGGGCGACCACGAGATCGGTGAGTTCGTCGCGGCGCTCGCCGGTCCAGACGCCGTCATGCAGGGTTTCCGGCACATAGTGTACGGCGACCGAAAGCACATGGCGCCCATGCGGCGCAAGCGAGGGATCGGCGAGCGTCGGGATGAGCATGTCGATAAGCGGCACGCGTGGCGGGATCCCGTCGCGCCAGTCGTCAGAAGCGCGGTCCATCTCATCGAGCGACGTCGCGAGCCGCAGGCCACCGAGAAGTGCGGGACAGCCTGCCGGCACAGCAGGAAATTCGGGCGCGCTATCGAGCGCGATGTTGATCTTGGCGCTGAGTCCACGCATGCTGAAGCGCCCCACCCGTTCGACGAAGCCTTCCGGCAGCGCAGACCACGGGAAAAGCGCAAGAAAGGTTCGCTTGAGATCGAGGTCGGAGAGGATGGCGCGGGCCTGTATCTCCTCGCCATTCGCGAGCACCACGCCGCGTGCGCTGCCTTCGCGCAACAGCACGTCGGTCACTTCGGCCTCGGTGCGGATCGTGCCGCCATGAGCCTCGATCACCGCGCCAAGCGCGCGGGCGATTGCCGAAGAGCCGCCAATCGCAAGCACACGCGCAGGCGCGCCGCCACTCGCGCCCATCGTTTCGTCAATGAAGGCGCCGAGAAGATGGCGCGCGCCCGTTGGCGCACGGGGCCCGAGCGACGTCCCGGCCAAAGCATCCGCGGCGAGCCGCGTCTTCACGGCGTCGGAGCTGAAGTAGTCATCCAGAAAATCGGCGCAAGGTAGCGTCCAGAGACGCGTCAGCTCGTGAAGTTCGCCTACATCCCGCGCCCCCCAGCGGGAGGCTGTCTTGAGCAGGCGCCGCAATGTCGAGAAGGAGCGTCGCGTGGGATCGCTCATTGGTCCTGCAAGCAAGGGCCGCAGCTGTTGCGCGCCGCGCAATATGTCGCGGCGAAAGCGCGTCCAGCCATCCGCGTCTTTCAGCGAATGCCGCGCAAGCTCGCGACGATGGACTGCGCCGTCTCGATAGCTCGCGATGTAACCGCCCCCATCGAGCAGCGACACGCCGCCATCGACGCGGATAAAACGAAGACCATGGCTTGCGAGATCGAGTTCCGAGACGATGCGAGCGGGCAGCGTAGAGGCGCCGAGGTTGTAGCGCGATATGTTGAAGCCGGGGACAATCTCGTAAGACGCATCCGCGCCTCCGAGCGCGGCGTTGCGTTCGAGCAGCAGGACACGCGCGCCGGAGCGCGCAAGGTAAGCCGCGGCCGTCAGACCGTTGAGCCCACCTCCGATAATAATCGCGTCGTGACGCTCCATGCGTCGAACCTCAAATTGCCCCATCCCGCGCGGGCGGGACGACGCCCCGGCTCGTACCGCTTTGGCACGCCGAGGACAGGACATGCTCCGACCGTGCCGAAACCGGAAAGAGCATTAACCACAAAAATCCAGGCATTCAGCCAATAAACGACCCGAAGGGTCCATCCATTAACGATTGATGCCCGGCCGGCAAGGGCGCGGTGCAAAAGCTTCGCCACGGGGGGTGGGCTTGAGCATTCGGGCCTCAGGAGGCCGCCACGGAGGTAATGAGGCGCTCGAAGGCGTCATGGACCTCGGCCTGGGATTCGCGCAGTT
>DAIEIL010000206.1 GCA_027352645.1 Rhodobiaceae bacterium
GCGGCGATTTCGGAATGGGGAAGCGCCTCCATGAAGGAGAGCGCCACCACTTGCGCCTGGTCGGGCGGAAGCTCCGCCAGCGCCGCGCGGACGCGCGCGCCGATCTGCACCGCCGCGATTTCGGCGTCTGCGGGGCGAGGCGCCTCAGGCTGGAGCGAGGGGTCTTCCATGTCGAACTCCGGCCTCTTCTGGCGGCGCTTGACGTCGATGAAGCGATTTCGCGCGATGGTGAATATCCATGTGCCGACGGATGCCTTGGCCGGGTCGAAAAGCTCCGCCTTGCGCCAAACGGTCAGCATGACGTCCTGGGCGAGATCCTCGGCTTCCTTTTCGTCGGCGCGCAACCGGCGCAGATAGGATTTGAGGCGTGGCGCGTAATAGCCGAAGAGGCTCGCAAAGGCGGTTTTGTCGCGGCGCGCGGCGATCGCTTCGACGAGGAGCGCCATTTCGGCTGGATTGGCCTCGGTAAGCGCCGTCGGGCGCCTTTCCTGCGCCTGTTCGAGATCGCCGGAAAGGCCTTGCTCCCCTCGCGGGTCTTGCGCCATCAGGCCAAGCTTCCTCCATTGCATCCGGCGCGGGGCACGGATCGGACGGGTGTGATCGAGGATCATGGCGCTTGGCTGCGGCATAGCTGGTCCTACGCGCGCGAGAGAAGCCCGGATCACTCTTCCGCCTTCGCCGTGATCCTATGCCGAGTTGCGCGATGAGCAAACAGCATGATCCGCCGCGCGCGTATCGCCGTATCGATATGAGGCTCCCCCAAAGGTAAAGGATCGAATGGCCCCCTTTAAGGACAATATCGGCCCCGCCGCCCGTGGCTTGCGAATTGCCGTCATCGGCTCCGGCATCTCCGGTCTCTCGGCGGCCTGGCTGCTTTCCCGCGCGCATGACGTCACCGTTTACGAAAAGGCCGACCGGCCGGGCGGCCACTCGAACACATTGATCGCGCCATGTCCCGAGGGGGACGTACCCGTCGACACCGGTTTCATCGTCTATAACGAACTCAACTATCCAAACCTGACGGCGCTTTTCGAAACGCTGGGCGTCGAGACGCGGGCGAGCGAAATGTCTTTCGCCGCCTCCATTTCGGATGCGAAGGGCGGGCGGTTCGAATATTCGGGCTCCGGGCTCAATGGGTTGTTCGGCGACCGGCGCAACATCTTGCGCCCGCGCATGTGGCGCATGCTTGCGGAGATTCTGCGGCTCTATCGTTTCGCGCCGGGCCTTCTCGATCAGAGCGGTCTCGACCGCAAGCCGCTCGGCGAATTCCTGCGCGAGCAAGGCTATTCCTCGGCGCTGCGCGAGGATCATCTCCTGCCCATGTGCGCGGCGATATGGTCGTTGCCGCTCGCGCGGGTCGAGGAATTTCCCGCGCTCGCCTTTCTGCGCTTCTTCGACAATCACGGACTGATGCGGCTCACCGGCCGCCCGCTCTGGCGCACCGTTTCCGGCGGCTCGCGGGAATATGTGAAGCGGCTTGCCGCGCCGCTGGGCGATCGTCTGCGCCTCGGCACCGGAATTGCGTCGGTCTCGCGCGATGAAACCGGCGTGACGGTGACCGATGCGAAAGGTGCAAGCGAGCGATACGACCATGTCGTCGTCGCCGCCCATAGCGACGAGGCGCTCTCCATGCTCGCCGATGCCGATGCGAACGAGCGCCGCCTTCTTGGCGCCATTCCCTATCAACGCAACATCGCCTGGCTTCATTCGGACCGGCGCTTCATGCCGCGCTCGCGCCGCGTCTGGTCGAGCTGGAATTACATGGGCGGCGGCATGGGGAGCGACGGTCATGCTCGACCTGTCTGCGTCAGCTACTGGATGAACAGGCTTCAGGGGCTTCCCACGTCGCGCGAGCTTTTCGTCACGCTCAATCCCTCGCACGAGCCCGATCCCGCCAGAGTCGTCTCGCGCATCGAATATGACCATCCGCTCTTCGATGCAGGTGCGCTTGAGGCTCAGCGCGCGCTCTGGCAATTGCAGGGCACGCGGCGCACATGGTTCTGCGGCGCCTATTTCGGTTCGGGCTTCCACGAGGATGGCCTGCAGGCGGGGCTCGCCGTCGCCGAGGAGCTGGGCGGCGTCGCGCGGCCCTGGGCCGTCGAGAACCCGTCGGGCCGCATTTCCTTCGTTCCGCGCGGATCGCGCGAGGTCCAGCCGGTGGAGGTCGGCGCCTCATGATCGAGGGTGAGACGCGTTCCCGTCTCTATTTCGGCAAAGTCTTTCACCGCCGGTTGCGGCCGCGGCGGCATGAGCTTTCCTATCGCGTTTTCTACATGCTTATCGACATCGACGAGCTGGATGCGCTGGACCGTGGCTCGCGCCTCTTCGCGCATAACCGCTTCGGGCTTTTCAGCTTTCACGATCGCGATTACGGGCCTCGCGACGGGCGGCCCCTCCGCCCATGGATCGAGGCGCAGCTCGCGCGCGCCGGTCTCGCGCCGGGTGGGCGCATTCTCGCGCTCTGTTTGCCGCGCGTGCTCGGCTATGTCTTCAATCCGCTGACCGTCTATTTCTGCCATGACGCAGAAGGGCGGCTGGCGGCGATGTTTTACGAAGTGTCGAACACGTTTGGAGATCGCCACTCCTATCTCATTCCGGTGGACGATGCGGATGAGAGGGTGGTGCGCCAGAGCTGCGACAAGGCGTTCTTCGTCTCGCCATTCATCGAGGTTGCGGGCAGCTACGACTTCACCGTCCTGCTGCCCGAACGTCGCGTCGGCCTTACCATTCGCGAAAGCGATCGTGAGGGTGCGCTGCTCACGGCGTCCTTCGCAGGTGAAGCGCAGCCCTTCACCGATGCCATACTTCTTAACGCCTTCCTAACGCATCCCCTGCTGACGCTGAAAATCATGGCCGGCATTCACTGGGAAGCGTTGAAACTCTGGCTGAAGGGCGTGCCTCTCGTCGCGCGTCCCATGGCTCCGGCAGGCACTGTAACCATTTGCGCACCCGCCCGGCCCGCTATTTCGGCCCGTCTCGAATAAAGCCATTTCGGACGTAACCTATTCTTAGGGCTCGCATACTTACATAAGAGCTAGTTCAGTTTGCGTACGTGTCGAAGCCAAGGCTCGGCCGGACGGCGAATATGGTCAGGGCTTATATGGAACGGGCAGCCGCACAGGGCGAGGCCGGACGCGACGAAATCGTCGCGTCGCCGGGTGCTGCCGGTGAATCCCCCGGCGGCCTGGTCGCGCTCGCGAAAGCCCTGCTTGGCTTCGGCATGCGGGGCTCCTTTTTTGCAATCCGCCTGAAGGTCCTTGGGTTCATGACGGTGGTTGGCGCGGTGCTCGTTGCGCTGAGCGGCGTCTTCGTCTTCCGTCTTTATGGCGACCAGATCGACACGATCGTCAAGCTAAGAGCCGCCGGGCTCCGCGACGTCGTCAGTCATGCCGTCTCAAAGGCGCGAACAATCGACGATCTGCAATTCATAGTCGACTCAATCGGCAACACGTCTCGCGTCGAGATCATGGCGATCCTCGATGCGAAGGGGCGGGTCGTCGCAGCCTCGCGCAGTGACTGGCGCGGAAAATCTGTCGAGGCATTATCCGATCCGGTCGCGCGGGCTAGTCTTTCGCATCTGCCGCACGCCCTCGAACGCATGCCCTCGTCCAGTGCTGCCCGTGCCGACTTCATCGCGCCCCTTCGCATCGACATCGATAAGCAGGATGGGACGCTCTTCTTCCGTGCGAATGTCAGCGAGGCGCTCAGCGGCTTGCAGCAGACCGCATGGGCCGTCGTTGTCTGGCTCGCGACCGCGGCGACCGTCGCGGTGCTTACGCTCTCGCTGCTGATGCAGCGGATATTCATTGCGCCGATAGAAATGCTTCGCGCCTATGCCGAGCGTCGCGGCGCTGGCGGCTACGCATCTGCCATGGGGCTTCGCGATGAAATTTCCGTCGTCGCCGAGGCTCTGAGCGATGCGTTCCAGGCGACGGGCGAAACGGAGACGCGGCTTGCCGATCTGGCCCGCACCGACAGCCTCACCGGCCTCGGCAATCGCACCTATTTCAAGTCGCGGCTCGCACAGGAGATCGCGCTTGCCGAGGCGAATGGCGCCATTATCGGCGTGATGGTCCTCAATCTCGATAAGTTCAAGGATATCAACGACACGTTGGGGCATGATTCCGGCTACGTCATCCTGCAGCGCACCGCCGAAATCCTGAAAAGCTGCCAGCGCAAGGGCGATGCTGTGGCGCGGCTTGGTGCAGATGAGTTCGGCATCGTGCTGACGGGGATTTCAGGACCGGAGGAAGCGGTCGAATATGCCAGCCGGTTCATTCGCGCCGTCGGCGTTCCCTTCCGTCATGCCGCGAATGAACTCCACCAGACGGCTTGCGTCGGCTTGACCGTCTATCCGCAGGATGGGCGCGACCCGGACGTGCTGATGAAGAATGCAGATCTTGCGCTCTCCCGCGCCAAGGTCGAAGGGCCGAGCGCCTGCATTCCCTATCGCCACGAGCTGCATTTGCGCGCGATGGAGCGCAATTCCATCGAGCGCGATCTGCGCGTTGCGCTGGCGCAGCGCCAGTTCGTTCTCTTCTATCAGCCCAAGGTCGATATCCATACGGGCCGCATCAACGGGGCCGAGGCGCTGATCCGCTGGCAGCACCCCGAGCGCGGCCTCGTCTCGCCCGACCTCTTCATTCCGGTGGCGGAGCGCTGTGGCTTTATCTCGGAAGTGTCGAAGTGGGTTCTCGACGAAGCCTGCCGCCAGAACCATGCCTGGCAGGAAGCTGGACTTCCGAAGATCGGCATCGCCGTCAACGTTTCGGCGGTCGACCTGCGTCGCCCCGATCTCACGGACATCGTGGCGAACA
>DAIEIL010000002.1 GCA_027352645.1 Rhodobiaceae bacterium
CTCGAATGAGCTCGAAAAGCTTGCGCTCTATATGGGGCCGTCGAAGGCGAATGAGAAACGAACCGTGACGCTCGCGGACGCACGAGCCTGCATCGGCGACAATTCAGGCTCGAGTCTCGATGAGGTGGTCGATGCGGCTGCAGGCGGCGACCTGCCCGCCCTCGACCTCGCGCTCAGCCGGGCCCGCAGCGCCGACACCCATCCGATTGCGCTCATCAACGCGCTGACCCGGCATCTGCAGCAATTGCATCTCGTGCTGGCCGAGATCGAAACCGGCACGCCCGCCGACACGGCGATCCGGGCCATCCGGCCGCCGGTTCACTTCCGCCGTTCGGCACTACTTCGCCGGCAAGTGTCGTTGTGGAACCGCAAACGCCTCGACAAGGCGCTCAGCCTTTTGCTCGAAGCGGAAATTCAGTGCAAGACAACCGGCCTGCCCGAGGATTCGATCTGCGGGCAAACGCTGATGCGTATCGCCCAAGCCGCAGGCGCGCGTCGCCGTTAGCCAAAGGCGAACGAATTTCGCGGAGAGTCTTATAAATCAGCGAATTAGTTGACGCTGCCGATGCGGGGATTGCCCCGACCGGCGAGACGGCGACAAACTTCGTCGAGCTGCTCCAGCGTCGAGTAATGGATGCGAACCTCGCCGCCCTTGTCGCCAGAAAAGCTGATCTCGACCTTGAGGCCGAGCTGGTCGGAGATATTCCGCTCCAGCGCCAGCGTGTCGGTGTCTTTTTCCTGCCGGGTGGCGGCGGCGCGGCGCGACGCTTCCGATCCGGTCGTCGCCTTGCGCGACAGCGCTTCGGCCTCGCGGACGCTCAACCCCTTGTCGACGATCTCTTTCGCCAGAGCACCGGCGTTGGGAATGCCAATCAGCGGTCGCGCATGTCCGGCGGTGAGCTTTCCCTGCTCGATCAGCGAGCGGACGCTATCGGGCAATGTCAGTAGACGGAGCGTATTGGCAACATGGCTGCGGCTCTTGCCGATCAGCTTCGAAACCTGCTCCTGCGTATATTCGAATTGCGCCATCAGGCGGTCATAGCCCGCCGCCTCTTCGATCGCATTGAGATCGGCACGTTGCACATTTTCAATGATCGCGATTTCGAGCGATTCAGCGTCCGTCAGTTCCTTGATGATGATCGGAACGTGATGGAGCTGCGCCTTCTGAGCGGCGCGCCAGCGGCGCTCACCCGCGACGATCTCGTAAGCTTCAGCCTGCCCCTGAACCGGACGCACGACAATCGGCTGAAGAATGCCCTTCTCGCGGATCGAGTTCGACAGATCGGCGAGATCCTCCTCACGGAAAAGATGACGCGGCTGAAAAGGATTAGCCCGGAGAAATTCGATCGGCACTTCGCGCACACCGCGGGGCGCAGGCCCGTTCGTGTCGCCAAGGGCATAGGCAGCGTCGTCGCCGATAAGCGCCGCAAGACCGCGTCCAAGCCGGCTCGGGCTTTCCTCTGCCAT
Source organism: Rhodobiaceae bacterium (assembly GCA_027352645.1). Classification (GTDB taxonomy): domain Bacteria; phylum Pseudomonadota; class Alphaproteobacteria; order Parvibaculales; family Parvibaculaceae; genus Parvibaculum. Next base: position 1,468 of record DAIEIL010000002.1, read on the forward strand.
CATCGTATCCTCTTTCATCGCATCTACCTCCCGGCGGTATGCCCGCCAGGATCCGGCTTTCCCCACGAAACCTTTGCGCGGCTCGGGCTGTCAGTGCCCGATGGCACTACCTTGTATGACCGAACCTGAAATCCTTACCCGCCGTTTACGGTCTTTGTTAAGGCTTACTCACGCGGCGGGCCGGCGCAAGGCGCGCTCGCGCTGAATAAGCTCCGACGCAAGCTTCATATAGGCTTTGCTGCCTGCGCAACGGTGATCATAGACCAGCGCGGGCTTTCCGTAGGAAGGCGCTTCCGAGATACGGACATTGCGCGGGATCACGGTACGATAGACCTTGTCGCCGAGATGCTGGCGCACGTCGGAGGCGACCTGATCGGAGAGCTTGTTACGCTGATCGAACATGGTCAGGACCACGCCCTGAATTTCAAGCCTCGGATTGAGGCTCGTCTTCACCCGCTCCACCGTCCGCAGAAGCTGGCTCAAACCTTCCAGCGCGAAGAACTCGCACTGCAACGGCACCAGGATCGCATCTGCGGCCGTCATGGCATTGATGGTCAGCAGATTGAGCGATGGCGGGCAGTCGATCAGAAGATAGGTGTAAGGACGCGCCGTCAGCGCCGCTTCCCTTTCACTGCCGTTGCGTGCTTTACCTGCGCGCGGCATCCGCGCCAGCGCGTCGCGCAGCCGATGCGAGCGCCGCGGAACGCTGGCAAGCTCAAGCTCGGCGCCGAGCAGATCCATGGTCGAAGGAACGATGTCGAGCCCCGGCACCTTGGTCGGCACCACCGCATCCTCGATCAGCGCCGCGCCGATCAGGACATCATAGGCCGACACCTTGCGCTCCGACCTTCCGATGCCGAGGCCGGTGCTGGCATTCCCTTGCGGATCGAGATCGACGATCAGAACACGTTCGCCGACGGCAGCCAAAGCGGTGCCCAGATTGATTGCCGTGGTCGTTTTACCGACGCCGCCCTTCTCATTGGCAAGAACCAGAATGCGGGGACGCGTCTCGCCGCCTTGCGAAATCG
>DAIEIL010000006.1 GCA_027352645.1 Rhodobiaceae bacterium
CGCCGAACTGGCGCTCATCTCCGCGAAGAATGGCGGCTGGCTCGAACCCACCGCGCTTTGCGTCGTCGAGGAAGCCGCAAGCTCGCGCTTCGCCGCGCCCGAAGGCTTCGAGGAAATCGACCGCCGCAAATACGGCATCACTGAAATCGTGTTTCTGAAACTATCTAACTAGAGCCCAATTCTTTCCAGAAAAGGTAAGCTTCTTTGAATTGCGGAGGTTCTGAGCCGCCCAGCGCATTTCATATTGCCATTTGAAAAATAGGTCACCAGAGGCACGGAGATCCGCCTCGTGATGCGTCCAAATATGCCGTGCCACATCGACGATACTCGCTACACCGCCATGAGCACTCACGGCCTCATAGACCCAGTTTTTCAAACTTTCCCGATCAGCCAATGTTCTCTCCCATGACAATCCATCTTGAAAAAATATAGCACCCCATACACCAATGACTAACAGGTTCGACAGATCCGTGCCCCTCATTCCCGGCTTTTCCGCCATCGCCGATCGCTACGACGCGCTGCTCTGTGATGTCTGGGGCGTGCTGCACAATGGCCGCGAGGCCTATCCGGGTGTTGCCGAGGCACTTGAAAAATTCCGCGCCAAAGGCGGGCATGTGCTGCTTCTGTCGAATGCGCCACGCCCTTCGACGGAACTGCCAGCCATGCTCCAGCGCATGGGTATTCCGTCCACGGTCTATGACGGCATCCTGACCTCGGGCGATGCGACGCGCGAATTCCTGACGAGCCATGTTTTTGGACGCGCCTGCTATCACATCGGACCGGAACGCGACCTGCCGCTTTTCGAAGGCACGAATGTCTCGCTCGTCGACGAAGATCATGCGGGCTTCATCCTCATCACCGGCCCCTTCAACGATGAAGTCGAAGGGCCGGAGGATTATCGCGAGCAGTTCACGCGCCTCGTCGCGCGCGGTCTTCCGCTCGTCTGCGCCAATCCCGACATCGTGGTGGAGCGAGGGCCCCGCCACATCTATTGCGCGGGCGCGCTGGCGCGGCTCTATGAAGAGCTTGGCGGCTCGGCCACCTATTTCGGCAAGCCCCACGGTCCGGTCTACGGCATTGCCCGGCACCGGCTGATTGAAATTTCCGGGCGCCCCATCCCCGATACCCATATCCTCGCCGTAGGCGACGGGCTCCCTACCGACATGAAAGGCGCGAAGGGTCAGGGAATCGACGGGCTCTTCATCACAGGCGGCATTGCCGCTGCGGCCTGCGGGCCGGATCCCGAGCACCCGCAGGCAGAACTGGTGGCGAAGGTCTGCGCCGGGGCCGATATTCAGCCTGTAGCGGCCATGCCCCGCCTGATCTGGTAAAGGCCCGCCCCGTTGGCCTGCGCATCTATCGCACGAGATATCGACCTGAATTCACGTTCATCACTTGTGATTTCGCACCTGCACGCGATAGAGTGCGCGCCGCAAACCCTGACCCCAAGCGAGTCCACGATGACCGTCACCGTCGGCTGCAGCGTTGAAGTTCCGAACAGGCGCATGGAGAACCCTCTCCCCGCGCTGCGGAGCTTTGCGGCCTGATGCAGATCATCCGTCAATATGCCGATGTTCCGGCACAGCTTCAGGGCGGCGTTTTCGCACTCGGCAATTTCGATGGCGTGCATCTCGGCCATCAGCGCGTCATCGGCGAGGCCGCGCGCATGGCGCGGGAACTGGGCGTGCCGCTCGGCGTACTCGTTTTCGAGCCTCATCCCAAGCAGTTCTTCTTTCCCGATGAACCCTTCTTCCGCCTGACGCCCTTCCGCGCCAAGGCGCGACTCCTCGAATCCCTCGGCGTCGATATTCTCGCCGCGCTGCCCTTCGATGCCGGCATGTCGAAAAAGCTCGCGCCCGAATTCGTCATGGATGTGCTGGTGAACGGGCTCCGCGCCGCGCATGTCGTCGCCGGTTACGATTACCGCTTCGGCAAGGCCCGCGCGGGCGACGCCAGCGTGCTCTCCTATATGGGCGAGATGGAGGGCTTCGGCGTTTCCATCGTTCCTGAAGCAACGCTGGACGGACACACGATTTCCTCGACGCGCATCCGCGATCTTCTCGGCAAGGGCGATCCGAAAGGCGCGGCGCGTCTGCTCGGTCACTGGTGGACGGTCGAAACACTGGTGCGCAGTGGCGACCAGCGCGGCCGCACGATCGGCTTCCCGACCGCCAATCTCGCGCTGGAAGATCATGTGCAGCCCGCCTTCGGCGTCTATGCCGTTCGAATCGAATTCGAGGACGGCCCGCACAAGGGCATCTATGACGGCGTCGCCAATCTTGGCCGCCGTCCGACCTTCGACAAGGAAGACGTGCTGCTGGAAGTCCATATCTTCGACTTCGCGGGCGATATCTACGGCCGCCACGCCGCCGTCTCCTTCATCGACTTCCTGCGGCCCGAGCAGAAATTCTCGGGTCTCGACGCGCTGAAGGAGCAGATCGCGAAGGACAGCACCAGAGCGCGCGAAATCCTTGCCGCGACGCCCTCTGCCCTCGCATGACATCGCAAGACCCTGCCGCCTTCATCCGCGCCAATACGGCGCTCCATGAGCCGCCGCTGGTGCCGGAGGTAAAGCTTCACCTCGCCAGCGAGATCGTGCCCATCTGGCAGATGACGGAAGAGGAACTCGAAAAGTCGGGCCTGCCCCCGCCCTTCTGGGCCTTTGCCTGGGCAGGCGGTCAGGCGCTGTCGCGCTAAATCCTCGACCATCCGGAAATTGTGCGCGGCAAGCGCGTGCTGGATTTCGGTTCGGGTTCGGGAATGATCGGCATTGCCGCCATGAAGGCGAACGCCGCTTCAGTTCTTGCCGCCGATATCGACATCTTCGCCGCCGCCTCCATCCGCCTCAATGCGGAAGTGAACGGCGTTTCACTCAATGTCACCACCGACGATATTGTCGGCTCGCCCAATCTGGGGTGGGACGTCATCCTGATCGGCGACATGTGCTATGAGCGCCCGCTGGCCGAGCGAATTGAAAAGTGGGTTCATTCCTTGGTCGATGGTGGCGCCACGGCCCTGATCGGCGATCCCGGCCGCACATATCTGCCGAAATCCGGGCTGGAGAAGCTCATCTCCTATGCCGTCAAGACGACCCGCGAACTGGAAGACACGGATGTCCGCAATACGAGCGTCTGGCGCGTCGTTTAAACAGTGAACTTATATTCATTCTTTACCGCTGATGAGATCCTCAATAACCTTGGCTACGCGGCCGAGGAAAAAGAGCGTACTGCCCGCGACGATCAAATCCACCCCCAGCAGGATGCCCAGCGCATAAAGCGAGGCCGTGGGCAGGAACCAGAGCAGGGCAGCCGCCAGCGCAAGACTTGAAACGCCGTTCACAATAACCCAGCCCTGCCCCGGCACGCCGCCCATCTGCGCCGCTGACAGGATGCGGATGACACCATCGGCGGCGAGGAAGCCACCCAGCAGGAGCGTCAGGCTGAAGACCCCCGACATGGGATCGGTCAGGATGAGCGTGCCGACGCCGAGGCTGAGAAGCCCGGCGAGCATGTTGAGCACGATGGTCGGCGCGCCGCGTACGCTCAGGGCATGAAGGATTTCGACCACGCCCGACATGATCAGAACCCAGCCGACGAACATGGTCGTCGCCAGCGTTCCGAAATAGGGAAAGAGAATGGCGAGAACGCCGCCCGCGATCAAAATGCCGCCCGCGACCATGTAGCCCGTCCGGTAGCGATGAATGAGGGCCGGCAGCCCGCTCTCTTGTCCGCTCATGGCATTCTCCTGGTGAATCGGCTGAGCCCACTCTACCCCGCGTATCCGAGCCGACAAAACCGCCAACCGCTCTGTTCAAATTTGCGCTTTGCGAGGCGGCTCGCGCTGCGGCAGGGTCTCTTCCGACTTTTCATCGAGGGAGCCTTTCCATGACCGACCACGTAATCACCGCCGTCGACAAGGGCGTTCTGACACTCACCCTGAACCGCCCCGAAAAGAAGAACGCGCTGACGGACGGCATGTATAAGGCGCTGGCCGACGGGATCGAGCGCGCCGAACGCGATCCGGCGATCCGCGTTGTCCTCTTCCGCGCAAATGGCGACGCCTTCACGGCAGGCAACGATCTCGCTGACTTCGCCGCGGCCGGCAACGCTCCGGCGAATGCATCCGATGGCGGCCTCCAGTCGAACGTAACGCGCTTCCTCGAAAATCTCGCCAGGGCCGAGAAGCCCCTGATCGCAGCGGTGAACGGGCTCGCCGTTGGCGTCGGCGTGACGATGCTTCTTCATTGCGACCTTGCCTACGCGGGCGAAAGCGCGACGTTCCAGATGCCTTTCGTCAATCTCGGCCTCATTCCCGAAGCGGGCTCGACGCTGCTGCTGCCGCGCCTCATCGGCTTGCAGAAGGCCGCCGACCTTTTCCTCACCAGCAAGAAGATCGGCGCAGCCAAGGCCGAAGCGATCGGCATCATCGCCGACGTATTCCCCGATGCGGAGTTGCAGGCGGAAGCCCTCGCCCGTGCCGAGACGCTTGCTGCCAAGGCGCCCACCGCCGTGAAGCTCACCAAGGCGCTCCTCAAGGGCGACGACCGCGCCGCCGTGCTAGCGCAGCAGAAGAAGGAGGGCGCCCATTTCGCCGCCCAGCTCCGCTCGGCGGAAGTCAAGGAAGCGATCAGCGCCTTTTTCGAAAAGCGCGCGCCTGATTTCTCGAAAGTCTCTTGATACGGGGCGAAGCGCACCCGACATGAGCCTCCGCTGCCAATAATCAAAACAGGACAGAGGAAACCCCATGACGCTCAACATGCATCAGGCTTCGATCCCGCTCATGCTCCAGATGTTCGGGAGCATCTCCGCCGTTCTCGACAAGGCGGCGGCGCATTGCGAAGAGCGCAAGATCGACCCGGCCGTCCTCGTCGGATACCGCCTCGCGCCGGACATGATCCCGCTGTCGGGACAGATCCAGATCATGACCGATCAGGCCAAGGGCTGCGTCGCCCGCCTCGCCAGCATCGACATCCCCTCCTATGCAGACACGGAAAAGACCTTCGACGAGTTGAAGGCCCGCATCGCCAAGACCGTCGATTTCGTGAAGAGTGTGACGCCGGATCAGATCAACGGCGCGGAGGATCGCGAAGTCGTGCTGAAGATCGGCGGCAACGATCTGAAGCTCAAGGGAAGCCAGTATTTCTTCCACTTCTTCCTGCCGAACTTCTATTTCCACGCCACCACCGCCTACGACATCCTGCGCCATGCAGGCGTCCAGATCGGCAAGCGCGATTTCATCGGCTCGATCTGAGGGCAGATCAATAGGCCAGCGGCCGCGTGCCCGTCGAAAGCCGCTGCAACCAGACACGCGGACGTCCCGTATGGCCGAAGGTCAGCGGGCGCCGCGTCGAAAGCGGATTGGCTCCGGCATGGGGCTGCGGCACATCGATACGCAGGGAGCCGAGCCGTCGTTCGGCCTCCTGCAATTCGCCGCCGCGATCTTCGAGCAGCAGAGGCAGGCGCAATACGCGCGCCCAGCTCCGCCAGCGCGCGGCGACATCCGCACCGTCGAAACTCGCGTGAAGCACGACCGAGTGCTTCTCGTTCGTTTTGTGCACCATCTCGACAAGAATGACAGGCTTCGTGCCCGACGCCTTGCGATGCGCGACGCGCAGCGCCACGCCGCGATAGGCGGACAGGGGTTCCGACCAGACGAAGGGACCGAGAATGGGCGATGAATCGGTCGCCTTGACGGCGTCGTCCTGAATGTCCGCATAGCGGATGAATCCGAAAAGCCGCGGCACGAGGTCCGGCGCAGGGATCGTCACGCGCTGCGGCAAAGCGAAGGGATCGGCGTCGATCTCGCCGCCGGTCCAGCGTTTGCGTGTCAGGGGAGCAGTTGTCGCCCGGCCCATGAATTGGCTCCAATTTGTTTCGAATTGAAGCTAGGCCCCCAAGGTTGGCATTCTCTTAACGGGGCCTCGGTCTGCCCCGATTTGGCTTGAACCCGGCTTTCCGGCATTCTCCCCGCCAACAGCAGCGCCTATTCCGGAATTCACATGTCCTATTCCTCCCTCCGCGACTTTATCGACCGGCTCGACCAGACAGGCGACCTCGCCCGTGTGAAGGCGCCCGTCTCGACCGTGCTCGAAATGACGGAGATTCAGACGCGGCTCCTCGCGGAAAAGGGACCGGCTGTCCTCTTTGAAAACGCGATAAAGGCGGACGGCAGCCCCTCGCCCATGCCCGTGCTCATCAACCTTTTCGGCACGGTGGAGCGCGTGGCGCTCGCCGTTACCATGGACGGCGTCGAACGGCGCTCAGCGAAGGACCTGCGCGAAGTCGGCGAACTCCTTGCCTTCCTCCGCCAGCCGGAGCCGCCGGGCGGCTTCCGCGAAGCCTTCTCCATGCTGCCGCTTCTGAAGACCGTCATGGCGATGAAGCCGAAGACGGTCTCCTCCGCGCCCTGTCAGGAAGTGGTGTTGAAGGGCGACGACATCGACCTGAATGCGCTCCCCATCCAGACCTGCTGGCCGGGCGAGCCCGCGCCGCTCATCACCTGGCCGCTCGTCGTGACCAAGGGCCCCGGCACCAGGCGCGAGGACGACTACAATCTCGGCATCTATCGCATGCAGGTGCTGGACAAGAACAAGACCATCATGCGCTGGCTCGCTCATCGCGGCGGCGCGCAGCATCATCGCCGCTGGAAGGACGAGAAGTCGGAGCCCCTGCCTGTCGCCGTCGTCATCGGCGCCGATCCGGGCACGATCCTCGCCGCCGTCACGCCGGTTCCCGACACGCTTTCGGAATATCAGTTCGCGGGCCTTCTCCGTGGGCAGAAGGTCGAGCTTGTCGACTGCAAGACCGTGCCGCTGAAGGTGCCCGCCGAAGCCGAGATCGTCATCGAGGGCCATGTCTCGCTCGACGAGTATGCCGACGAAGGCCCCTATGGCGACCATACGGGCTATTACAACTCCGTCGAGAAATTCCCGGTCTTCACCGTCAGCGCCATCACCATGCGCCAGAAGCCCATCTATCTCTCGACCTTCACCGGCCGCCCGCCGGACGAACCCTCGGTGCTCGGCGAGGCGCTCAACGAAGTTTTCATTCCGCTTCTCCAGCAGCAATTCCCGGAGATCGTCGATTTCTGGCTACCGCCGGAAGGCTGCTCCTATCGCATCGCCGTCATCTCGATGAAGAAGGCCTATCCCGGCCACGCCAAGCGCGTGATGATGGGCGCCTGGTCCTATCTGCGCCAGTTCATGTACACGAAATGGCTCATCGTCGTGGACGACGATATCGATGCGCGCGACTGGAAGGACGTGATGTGGGCGATCTCGACGCGCATGGACCCCGTGCGCGATGTGACACTGATCGAAGGCACGCCCATCGACTATCTCGACTTCGCCTCGCCGGAGTCGGGCCTCGGTGGCAAGATCGGCCTCGACGCCACCAACAAATGGCCACCCGAGACGAAGCGCGAATGGGGCACGCAGATCCGCATGGATCAGCACGCCATCGACGAAGTGACGCGCAAATGGAGCTCGCTCGGACTCCCGGGTACCGGCAAGCCGATCTGGAAATAATTTCCGCGAACGCATTGGCGATACGCCCCACCGGTCCTGAAACGCCGGTGGGGCTCGTCGTGTTTTATTCTGTATAGGGAATATTCGTTTTTTATTTGCATCACACAAAATCCGTTCCATCGCGGGACTGCGACAAAATTTCCATGTGAATTTTGCAAGATTCGTATGGTGAATTGGCGGCTCGCTAATCTCCTCCATTATTTTTCGCGTAAGAAGGCGCGGCAAATTTTGAAGCGCGATATCCGGAGTGATTGATGAGTGGCGTTTGGTGGAAACGCATCGTGGGCGGGGTGTTCCTCGCTTCGATGCTGACGGGTTGCAGTGGCGTAAACGGCGAGGCTCATCAGGATTCCGGACGCGGTGTGATGCTCTCCTCCTACATGCCCGCGGGACAGCAGGTGGTGCCGCCTTTCGGCTTCATCGACTTCTGCCTGCGCAGTGAGAAGGATTGCGAGGTCGGCACGAACGAGCCCGCCACGCCTTTGCTCACACCCAGGCGCTGGTCGGAACTCGACGCGGTGAACGATTATGTCAACCGGCTGCCTCAGATCGCCGATGAAGACAATTATCAGCGCAGCGAATACTGGACCTATCCAAACGAGCGCGGCGGCGACTGCGAAGACCTCGCGCTGCTGAAGCGCAAGATGCTGATCGAACGCGGCTGGCCCGCCAGCGCTGTTCTCATCGCAACGGTCGAACAGTGGAATGGAGCCTACCATTCGGTCCTGATCGTCGAGACGGATCGCGGTGAATTCGTACTCGACAATCTGAAGCGGGAAATCGTCGGGTGGCAGGACGCGCCCTATGTCTGGAAGAAGCGGCAGTCGCGCGAGCGCGCCCATATCTGGGTCGATCTTGATCGCAGCACGTTCAGGTCTGCCGTGAACGACACGCTGCCGCCCCTTGGCGAGACGCCGCCCTTCATTGTCGCCGCCCGCAAGATCGCGCAGCCGGTGGCGGGCACGGGCACAGGCGCTGTCTACACGCGCTGAAGCCTGTTTCAGGCCGCAGTCGCTCTCGTCTTCAGGAGAGAAACCAGAACGCCGGCCGCAAGCAATCCGAAGGTGACGCCAAGCGAGATCACGGCGGGCACCTTTTCGACGAACTCGGCATAGAAGATTTTTCCGCCGATGAAGACCAGCACCGCCGCCAGCGCATATTTGAGATAGGCGAAGCGGTGGATGACGGCGGCGAGCGCGAAGTAAAGCGCGCGCAGGCCGAGGATCGCGAAGATATTGCTCGTATAGACGATGAATGGGTCCTGCGTGATCGCGAAGACCGCGGGCACGCTATCCACGGCGAAGACGAGGTCCGTGAACTCGATCAGGACCAGCGCAAGGAGAAGCGGCGTTCCGTGGCGCACCACGCGACCGCTCTTGTCATGGTTCGCCCAGACCCAGAAATCATGCCCGTGGAGCTTGTCCGTGATGCGGATATGGCGGCGGAGGAACTTGACCAGCGGCTGCTGATCGATCGGCCGTTCGTGCTCTTCGGCAAAGGCCATGCGGATGCCGGTGATGACCAGGAAAGCGCCGAAGACATAGAGTACCCAGTGGAACTCGGCGATCAGCGCCGCGCCGAGGCCGATCATCGCGCCACGCAGCACGATCACACCCAAAATGCCCCAGAAGAGCACGCGATGCTGATAGAGGCGTGGAATGGCGAAGGCGCTGAAGATCAGGGAAATGACGAAGACATTGTCGAGGGAAAGCGATTTCTCGACAAAGAAGCCGGTGAAGAAATCGAGCCCATGTTCCGCGCCCAGGATTTGCCAGACGCCCGTGCCGAACAGGCAGGCGATGGTGATATAGCCCGCCGATAGCCAGAGGCTTTCGCGGACGCCGATTTCCCTGTCTTCCTTATGAAGAACGCCAAGATCGAAGGCGAGAAGTCCGGCGACGATCGCTGCAAAGGCGCCCCAGGCCCAGATGGGGGTGCCGAAGAGTTCCATGAAGACCTCGGGTCCAACGCGCCGCGGCAGCGCAGACATGCACAGGTCCGACATCGCGATGGACGCCTCCATCGCCAGAGGGGCCCGGACCACCTCGAACCATTCTAAATTGGGAGGCGTCCGGCGAAGTTCAAGACGCGCAGGCCTCACGACGCCTTCTTGATGAACTCCGCCTGGATCGAAACATGAACGTCATTGCCGACCGCCGGCCACCAGGCATTGAGCCCCCAATCCGCGCGGTTGAAACTGCCGGTGGCGGAAAATCCCAGCGTATCGTCGCCGGTCAGCGGATCGGGCGCTGCGCCGTTGAAGGTAACCACCAGCGTGACCGGCCTTGTCTTGCCATGCATCGTCAGACTGCCGGTCATCTCGCCAGCCTTCTTGCCCGTGCGCTTCAGCGCGGTCGTCTCAAAGGTGATATCGGGATAGCGCCCGGCATCGAGGAGATCCTTACCCGCGATCATCTTGTCGAGATCCGCCACATTCGTATCGACACTCGCTGCCTTGACGGTCACGCGGAGCTTGCTCGTCTCGGGCGTCGCCGGTGCGGCGTCGAGAACCGCCTCGACCTTGTCGAAACGCGCGACGAAGCGCGAATAGGCGAAATGATCGACATCGAAAATGAGGCTCGAATGACGCGGATCGAGGCGATAGGTGCCGGGCTTTGCCGCCACCGGATCGTCCTTCACCTCATGCGTGGCAACGCGCAGCGCTACGCAGGCGCCGAGCAGGAGAGCGCCCGCGACGACGAGCGCGATATGAGCGAATTGGCGCTTCACTTCTTCCTCGTTGCCGTGAGATCGATCTTCACCTTGACATCGGGCCCGGCGACATCGGCCGAGGAGAGCTGATCGCCCGCGCCAACGCCGAAGGCGAGCCTTTGCAGCGTCGTCTCACCCACGGCATGCGCCGTATCGCCCTTGATATCGAGCGTGAAGGGCAATTCCACCTTCTTCGTCACGCCCTTGAGCGTCAATGTTCCGTCGGCGACGTATTTGTCGCCACCTTGGTGCAGGAAGCTCGTCGCTTCGAAAATCGCCTTGGGGAAGTCCGCAACACCGAACCAGCCTTCCTGCGGCAGGTAGCTATCCTTCTGCTGGTCGCCGGTGATGCAAGCCCCCATGTCGATCGTGACTTTCACCGAGGAATGCGCAAGGTCCGACGGGTCGAAGGCAATCGCGGCATCGAATGTGCGGCAATGCCCGGTGAAGACATTGCCGCCCTGCAGCCCTTCCCAGGAAATCGCCGCCGGATTTTTCTCCGCGTCCCAGCGCGTTGCAGCCCCTGCAGGAGTGGCCGCGACATTTATCAACGCAGTCGCCAGCGCGAGCGATCTGAGGAAATGGGTCATCATCCTGGCTCCTTGCCGCGCGCGAAAAGCGCTTTCGTGGGAAGCATACGCTTCAGCACATCGTCGCCGAGCCAGAAATGATGGCGGAGCGCCGCGCCCGCATGGAGGACGACCAGCGCGATACCGCTCCAGGCGAGCAGCGCATGAACCAGTTCCGCCCGATGCTCGATGACTGCCTTGTCGGCCCGCGCTGCGATGAAGTCGATATGAGGGAGTTTCACGATCCCGTAGAGGATCGTCGGAATGCCGAGCGGCGAGGCCGACACGATGACCCAGCCCGTCAATGGCATCGTGATGAGGATCGCATAGAGCCCCCAATGGGCGAGCCGCGCACCCAGGCGTTCGAACGCCGTCAACGTCGCTGGCAGAGGCGGCACCACGCCGCTCAGGCGCCAGAAGAGCCGCAGCACCACCAGCGCGAAGATCGTGACACCGATCGACTTGTGGATCTGATAAAGCGGAAACTTGAGCGGATGTGTCAGCGCCAGCGCCGTCATGGTGAGGCCGAGCGCAATCATCGCGAGAAAGAGCAGCGCAATCAGCCAATGCAGGGAGATGGCGACAAGGCCAAAGCGGGTCGCGCTGTTCCGAAGCTGCATGGCACTCCTCGGCCCCCAGGGACCAGACAAGGCAGCATGCGCCCGGAGGGCGGAACGCCGCAATGTGCATCCGGGTCACAAATGCGTGAAACGAGAATTCCGCGGCCTCACGCCTCCAGCGCGGCCCTGAGCGGACCCGCCGCCGGTTCATCGAAGGCGACCAGCACGACACGGCGTGGCCATTCATGCGTCGCCAGATGCGCCCTGATCGCGCCCACCGCTGCCGTGGCAGCTTCGGACGGCGGATATCCGTAAATGCCGGTCGAGATCGCCGGAAAGGCAACGCTCTCGAACTTCCGTTCAGCCGCGATTGCCAGCGCCTGCGTGTAGCAGGAGGCGAGGAGCCTGGCCTCCCCGCGCCCGCCGCCATGCCAGACCGGCCCGACGCAGTGCAATATCCATTGGGCGGACAGGCCGTAACCGGATGTGAGCCTGCAATCTCCCGTCATGCAGCCGCGCAGGGCGCGGCATTCCTCCGCGAGCCCCGGCCCCGCCGCGCGGAAGATCGCGCCGCAAACACCACCGCCCGGCGCCAGCGCCTCATTTGCTGCATTTGCGATGGCCGTCACCGGCAACCGCGTAATGTCGCCAACATGGATTTCGATCCTCGCCTCTGCGGATGTCATATGGACCTCGGCATGCTAGCGTCCCTGCGGCACAAGCGAATCACGCCAATGCGTTGCGTATGGCGGAGCGTGATCACCATCGGAGGGCCTCATGTTGAATTATTCGCTGGAGATCGTCGGCGTCTATGTCGGCCTCAATCTCCTCATCAACCTCTTTCTCGCTTATCGCGTTTCGGCGAACCGCGTCCGCTCCGACGTGATGACCGGCACGGGCGAGGACGAGAAGCTCTACAATGCGAACCGGGCCCATGTGGTCAATGTCGAGTATACGCCGATTGCGCTGATCGGCCTCGTCACACTGCATCTTCTTTCGGCCTCGATCTATGTGATCCATCTCGCCGGCATTTGCCTGACGGTCGGCCGCCTCCTTCATGCGATCGGTCTGACCAGCGCGGCGCGCAAATCGACGCCGCCCCGCCTTGTCGGCACGGTACTGACCTGGGCGGGACAGCTCATTTCCGGCGCCGCCTGCATCTATTACGCGCTGATGTAGGCGCGCGGGGCGTCGCCCGCGTCGCTTCGCCCGGCCCCTACCCCCAATCCCCACCCCTTGTCTTTTCGCTGAGGGCCTCGATCTATATAAGGGTCGAGGCCCTTTGCATGCCGGGCCCGTCCCTCAACAGGAAACTCCTTCATGGCCGAGACCAAGCCCGCCAACTCGCCGTCCGCTGACACGAGCGTCCTCGACGCCGCCGCCATGCTCGTCGAGCGCGCCCTGAAGGCGGGTGCGGAAGCGGCTGAAGCCATCGTCTTCGAGGGCCAATCGCTCGGCGTCTCCTGGCGTCTTGGCAAGCTTGAGGATGTCGAGCGTTCGGAAGGCCGCGATGTTGGCCTGCGCGTCTTCATGGGCAACCGGCAGGCCGTCGTCTCGACCACCGATCTTTCGGAACGCTCGCTCGCGCCTCTCGTCGAGCGCGTCGTCGCCATGGCGAAGGTCGCGCCGGAAGATCCCTATGCCGGGCTAGCCGACCGCGAATTGCTCGCCCGCGACTTTCCCGATCTCGACATCGACGATCCGGTGACGCCGCCCGGCGCCGAAGCGCTCGCCGCCGCCGCCGCAGAGGCCGAGGAGGCCGCGCTGGCGATCAAAGGCGTTACCAATTCCGGCGGCGCGGGCGCGCAATGGGGCCGCTCCGGCATGGCGCTCGTCACCAGCGAAGGTTTCGCGGGCTCCTATGCGGGCACTTCCTTTTCCGTTTCCTGCTCGGTGATTGCGGGCGAAGGCACGGGCATGGAGCGCGACTATGATTACTCCTCGGCGCGCCATCTCGCCGATCTGGAAGCGCCGGCGGCCATCGGCCGCTCGGCCGGCGAACGCGCCGTGCGGCGCCTCGATCCTCGCAAGGTGAAGTCGCAATCCGTGCCGATCGTCTTCGATCCACGTGTCTCGTCTGGCCTTGTCGGCCATTTCGTCAGCGCCATTTCAGGCGCCGCCATCGCGCGGAAATCGAGCTTCCTGCAAAATGCGCTCGGCAAGCCGGTGTTCGCCTCCGGCATCGAGATTGTCGACGATCCGCACAGGAAGCGCGGCCTTCGCTCCAAACCCTTCGACGGCGAAGGCGTGGCGAACCGCATGATGAAACTCATCGACGACGGTGTGCTGACGACCTGGCTTCTGGACACGTCCTCCGCCCGCCAGCTCGGCCTGAAGAGCACGGGCCACGCGGCGCGCGGCACCGGCAGCCCGCCCTCTCCTTCCGTCACCAATCTGCACATGGGCCCGGGCAAGCTCACGCCCGAAGAACTCATGGCGGACATCAAGGATGGTCTCTACATCACCGAGATGATCGGCATGGGCGTCAACGGCGTCACCGGCGATTACAGCCGCGGTGCCTCCGGTTTCTGGATCGAGAACGGCAAGCTCGCCTTCCCGGTGAGCGAAATCACCGTCGCCGGCAATCTGAAGGACATGTTCCTCCACATCGTGCCCGCCAACGATCTCGTCTTCCGCTATGCCACCAACGCGCCCACCATTCGCGTCGAAGGAATGACAGTTGCAGGCACCTGATACGCTTCCCTCCCGCGCCGAAGATCGCGATCTGATGGTCAACGCCGTGCGCGAGGCGGGCGCGCTGGCGCTCACTTTCTATCAGACCGAACTCAAGAAATGGATGAAGCTCGGCGACAGCATCGTCACCGAGGCCGACATCGCCGTGAACGATCTTCTCGAAAAGCGCCTCGCCGCGACGCGGCCCGATTATGGCTGGCTGTCGGAAGAAACCGAGGATGACCCCGCTCGCCTCAAGCGCTCGCGCGTCTGGGTCGTCGATCCTATCGACGGCACCCGCGCCTTTGCCAAGGGCAAGCCGCATTTCGTGCTCTCGGTCGCGCTGGTCGAGGATGGCGAGCCGGTGATGGGCGTCCTCTTCAATCCGGCAACCGATGAATTTTTCGAGGCCGGGGTCGGAAGAGGCGCGACGCTGAACGGTGTCGCCATTTCAGTCAGCGCGCGCGCCGAGATCGAAGGCTGCCGCATGGCGGCACATGGCGCCATGTTCAAGCATCCCGCCTGGCCCGCCCCCTGGCCCGACATGGAAATCATCGAGCGCAATTCGGTCGCCTACCGTATCGCGCTCGTCGCCTGCGGCGCGGCCGACGCGGCGCTGGCGCTCAGCGCCAAGAACGACTGGGATCTCGCCGCCGCCGACCTCATCCTGCGCGAGGCGGGCGGGCGCTTCACCACCCATGACGGCAAGCCCTTTATCTACAATCGGGAAATACCCCGTCACCGCAGCCTCATCGCGGCAGGCCCCCGACTCTACGAGGCGCTTTACCGCCGCGTCGCCCAACTGCCACTACCATCCTGAACGGCCCGTGCTAAACTCCGCGGCCTTAGTAACGGCCCGAGGTAGTGCGCGCGTGTCCCATCAACTTCTCCATCTTGTGTTCGGCGGCGAACTTGAGGATCTGGAAGGGACGGATTTCCGCGATACGTCCCGCCTCGATGTCGTCGGTATCTTTCCCGATTATGCCAGCGCCTACCGGGCCTGGAAGGGTGCCGCGCTGCGGACGGTCGATAACGCCCATATGCGCTATTTCATCGTTCATCTGCATCGCCTGCTCGATCCGACCCACGCCCCCGCGGAGCACGACGAATGACCGGCGAAATTACTTCGCCGGGCGGGCGCATGTCCCCCGGGCCTTCATCGCAAACGCCCGGCACCATCCAGTCGATCCTGCTGCTTTTCGGCTTTCTCGCCTTCGTCTTCACCTTTGCCGGCCTTGGCGGCTACGTCACCTCGGCCAATATCGAGACCTGGTACGCGACGCTCCAGAAGCCATCCCTCACGCCGGAAAACTGGGTTTTTCCGGTCGTCTGGAACTTCCTCTATTTCCTGATGGGACTTTCCGGCTGGCTCGTCTGGCGCGCGGCGGGCGGCTTTATCGCGGGCGGCGCCGCGCTCTCCATCTTCGGTGCCCAAGTCATGCTCAACTTCAGCTGGAGTGTGGTTTTCTTCGGCCTGCACAGCCCGGGCGGCGCCCTGATCGAGATCTTCGTGCTGCTTGCCGCCGTGGTCGCCAACATCCTGGCCTTCTGGCGCTTCAGCAAGCTCGCCGCCCTGCTCCTGCTCCCCTACCTTGCATGGAGCCTCTTCGCGACCTATCTGACGGCCATGGTCTGGCTCCTGAACAGCTGAGCCGGCAAGTGCCGTAGGGCCAAAAAACCTAGCCTGCGCGGGCCTTTACCTTATATAAGGCGGGGTCTACGGCGGTGGCGGCTCGGCCCCCGCCATGATATGGTTTGGGCCTTAAAGCCGCGGAAACTCCGGCATTTTACCATTCTCCCATGCCCGCCAGACACCATGTGACGAGGCCGCAGTTGAGCGACACGACCGCACCGGAGACAAAGGCCGATGGGCAGAAGGCATTATTGCGCCCGGCCGCCGGTGATATTGGGCATGACGATCTGAAAACGCTCGGTGTCCTCAAACGGACCGCGACGGACTATCTCCTGCCCAACTGGCGCCTCGTCGTGGCCTCGCTCGTCGGCAGCGTCATCGTCGCGGGCACCACGGGCATTCTCCCCTGGCTCATCCAGCAGGTCTTCGACCAGGTCCTCGACCACAAGGACGTGACGAAGCTCGTCCTGATCGCGCTCGGCACGATTGGCGTCTCGACCTTCAAGGGTCTCGCCGCCTACACGACGAACATCACCAAGAACGCAATCGGCCAGAAGATCATCTCGGCGATTCAGACCCGCATGTTCTCGCGCATCATGCGCGCCGATCTCGCCTGGATCGCGAGGACGCATTCCGGCCGCTTCATATCGAGCTTCATGACCGATGCGGGCCGCGTACGCGACACGGTCACCATGTCCATCATCGACTTCACGCAGAATTCGCTGACGGTCGTCGCGCTCATGGGCAGCATGTTCTTCATGAACTGGAAGCTCGCGCTGATGGGCTGCTCGGTCATTCCCTTCGGCATGATCTACATGCGCAAGCTCGGCAAGAAGACGCGCAAGGCGTCGCGCAAGGGCCTCGAAGGCACGGGCGATCTTTCCGCCCTCATTTCCGAGGCGCTGGGCGGCATCCGCGTCGTCAAGGCATATGGCCAGGAGCAGCACGAAATCACGCGCGTCTCCGACACGGTACAGACCGTGCTCGGCCATGCCATGCGCGGCTTCCGCGCCAAGGCGAAGGCGAGCCCGCTGACTGAAGGGCTCTCCGGCGTCGGCATTGCGGGCGTCATTTATTTCGGCGGCATGGCCGTCATCGACGCGCACCTGACCAAGGGCGAGCTGATGGCCTTCATCTCCGCCATGATGCTTGCCTATCAACCGCTGAAATCCGTCGCCAACACCCAGACCATCATGCAGGAAGGCGTCGCGGCGGCAGCGCGCGTCTTCCCCATCCTCGACATCGAGCCGACCATCGTGAGCGGTCCGGATGCGAAGCCGCTCCAGTTGAAGGACGGCGCGATCCGCTTCGAGAATGTGAACTTCGCCTATGCCGACGGAACGCACGCGCTCAAGGGCGTCAGCATCGAGGTGCCGAAGGGCCACACCGTGGCGCTGGTCGGCCCGTCGGGCGGCGGCAAGAGCACGACGCTCAACATGGTGCCGCGTTTCTACGACCCGCTGTCAGGCCGCGTTCTGATCGACGGGCAGGACATTCGCGACGTCACGCTCGACTCTCTGCGCGACGCGATCTCGCTGGTGACGCAGGAGCCTTTCCTCTTCGACGACACTGTGCACGCGAACATCGCCTATGGCCGCCCCGGCGCGACCGAGGAAGAAATCAAGACTGCCGCCCGCAATGCGGCAGCGCATGACTTCATCATGGCGCTGCCCAAGGGTTACGATACGCGCGTCGGCGAAGCGGGCATGAAACTCTCCGGCGGCCAGCGCCAGCGCATCGCCATCGCGCGCGCCATGCTGAAGAACGCGCCCATATTGCTGCTCGACGAAGCGACATCGGCACTCGACACGGCGTCGGAGCTGCAAGTGCAGACCGCCCTTGCCGCGCTGATGGAGGGCCGCACGACACTCGTCATCGCGCATCGTCTTTCGACCATCAAACATTCGAACATGATTTATGTGATCGATGACGGGCGCGTCCTCGAATCCGGCGACCACGCCTCGCTCGTCGCGCAGGGCGGCCTTTATGCCGAACTTTCGCACTCGCAATTCGACCATGACATCCCCGACGATGAAGTAACTGTATCCCCGGGCGGCGCCGTCAAAGCCGTCGCGGGCGTGTGAGGCGCGAAGGAATGTCATTCGGCAGGGATATCGCAAAGAACGAATGGGTGCAGACGGCAGTGGCGTTTCTCGCTGCCATGCTGATAAGGCTCGTGCGGCGCACTAGCCGTTTCGAAGTGCGCCGCGGCGACATCGCGGCCCGCTTCTGGACCGGCGACGAGCCGTTCATCGGCGCGACATGGCACGGACAGAACCTCATTCTGCCGACCTTCTGGCACAACTGGCGTGAAATGCGCATCCTCGTCTCGCGTCATGGCGATGGCGAGATCGTTTCCCAGGTCATGCATTTCCTCGGCGTCGGCACGATCCGCGGCTCGGGTGTGCCGAAGGGCGAGGAACGGCGCGAGAAGCACAAGGGCAAGGGCGGCGCGGGCGCGCTGCGCGCCATGGTGCGCGCGCTTGGCGAAAATGTTTCGGTCGGCATGACCGCCGACCTGCCCCCCGGCCCTGCGCGCAAGGCAGGCGACGGCATCGTCATGCTGGCGCGGCTTTCCGGCTGCCCCATCGTGCCCGTCGCCGCGACGACGCGCGCGCGCATCCAGCTCAACAACTGGGACAAGTTCACGATCAATCTGCCCTTCTCCAAGGGCGCTCTGGTCTGGGGCGAGCCGATCTATGTGCCCCGCGATGCCGATCCCGAGACGCTTGAGGAGGTCCGCCGCCGCGTCGAGGAGGAACTCAACGCGGTCAGCGAAGAAGCCGAGATCATCGTCGGCCGCAAACCGAAGCCCCTGGGCGCCGGGGCGGCAGCGCTTTGAACGGCATGGCGACCGGTCGTTCTCATCGAAGCGAGAGCGCCGGGCTCGGCCTCACGGCTTATCGCCTGGCGACGCGCGCCCTCGGCCCTGCACTTCCGCTGCTCCTTGCTCTGCGCATGCGGCGCGGCAAGGAAGATGCCCGCCGCCTGACCGAGCGCTGCGGCATTCCCTCCCTCGACAGGCCGGATGGAAAGCTCGTCTGGATTCACGCGGCAAGCGTGGGCGAGTCTCTCTCCGTGCTGCCGCTCATCGACCGGCTGATTGCGGCGGGCCTCCATGTTCTCATCACCACGGGCACCGTCACCTCCGCGCATCTCATGGAGGAGCGCCTGCCCGAAGGTGCAATCCATCAATTCGCGGCGCTCGATCACCCTGACTACACCGCGCGGTTTCTCGATTACTGGAAGCCCGATCTCGCGGTCTGGGTCGAATCCGAATTCTGGCCGAACCTGATCGTCTCGGCCCATGAGCGCGGCATTCCGCTCGCGCTCGTCAACGCCCGCATCACGCAACGTTCGTTTGAAGGTTGGCAACGCTTTCCGCGCTTTATCGCCAATCTTCTCGGCCGCTTCTCGCTGCTTCTCGCGCAGGACGAAGCGAGCGCGCGACGCCTCGAAGGGCTCGGCGCTCATGCCGTCGGCACGCCCGGCAATCTGAAACACGACGCGGCGCCGCTCACCGCCGACGACGCCAAGCTTGCGACGCTTCGCGATGCCATCGGCGGGCGGCCCGTATGGATCGCAACCAATACCCATGAAGGCGAGGAGCAGGTCGCTGCCGACGCCCATCTTGCGCTCGCTTCCGCCCATCCCGGCCTGCTCACGCTGATCGTACCTCGCCATCCGGCGCGAGGCGCAACGATCGCGACAGAGCTGAAAAAGCGCGGCCTCGCCGTCGCCCAGCGTTCGCTCGGCGACGCGATCACCCCGGCGACCGATGTCTATCTCGCCGATACGCTAGGCGAACTCGGCATCTTCTATCGCCTCGCCGACATCGCCTTTATCGGCGGCACACTGACGAACACAGGCGGCCACAATCCCTTCGAACCGGCAAGGCTTCATGCGGCACTGATCGCGGGTCCGAGCGATTTCAACTTCGCCGAGAGCTATTCGAGCTTCGAAAAGGCAGACGCGATGATCCGCATCGACGATGCGGCATCGCTTGCGAATGCGGTCGCGCGCCTCCTCGACGATGGCCTGGAGCGCAAGCGCCGCTGCGATGCGGCCGAAGCGATTGCCAGCACATCGAGTGGCGCAACCGACCGGACGGCCACGGCGCTGCTGTCGCTGATGAAGACGCCGGGAGGCCGCCATGCGTGAACCGCGCTTCTGGCAGGCCCCGCGCGCGGGCGAAGTCCGCATCGTCCCGCGCCTTCTCGCACCGGCTGCCTTCCTTTACGGATTTGCCGGGCGCATGCGCAAACGCTTCGCCACGCCCGAACGCGCGGCTGTGCCCGTCATCTGCATCGGCAACATGACGGTGGGCGGCACCGGAAAAACGCCGCTGGCGCTGACGCTTGCCGGCCGCCTTGTTGGACAAGGCGAAAAGCTGCACTTCCTGTCGCGCGGCTATGGCGGCTCTGAAAAGGGGCCGCTCCGCGTCGACGCCGACAAACACAGCACGGAGCAGGTGGGCGACGAGCCGCTGCTTCTCGCCGCCGTTGCGCCGACCTGGGTTTCCGCCGACCGCGCGGAAGGTGCGGCCGCCGCCGTTCGCGACGGCGCGTCGCTCATCATGATGGATGACGGGCTCCAGAATCCAACGCTCGAAAAGGATTTCTCCATCCTCGTGATCGATGCGGCGGCAGGGCTCGGCAACGGTCGGCTCATTCCCGCCGGACCATTGCGCGAACGGATGGACGATGCGCTTTCGCGCGTCGGTGCCGTCATCATCATCGGTCGCGGCCACGCCGCGGACAGGCTCGCGGCCCGCGCCCGCGCCCGCGCCATCCCGGCCTTCCGCGCCATATTGCGCGCCGCGCCCGCACCGGAACTCGACGGGCTGCCCGTGCTCGCCTTTGCCGGCATCGGACGGCCCGAAAAATTCTATGCAACGCTCCGCGAGCTCCATGCCGATATCCTAGCCACCGAGGATTTCCCCGACCATCACGCCTTCACCGAGCGCGAGGCGCTTAACCTTCTCGTCCGCGCCCGTGACCTCAACGCGACACTCGTTACCACGGAGAAGGACCTGGCGCGGCTCCGCAACGCGCCTGCGGGAAGCGCCCGCGCCCAGCTCCGCGACGCCGCAAAGACCATCTCGGTCCGCGCCCTGATCGACGATTTCGCGAGCTTCGAGCGGCTGCTTCAGGATCAGATCAAGCTCGCCCGCAATCGCGCGGCCAAGCGCGCGGCGCAGACGGTCTGAGGAATGAGGCAGGCTGAGGCATCAGGCTCGCCAGAGGCGCGGCTCGGCTGATATAAGCGGCGGCGAAAGAGCAAGGCACCCGAACCAGATGTTTGCGAAGAAAATCCAGTACCTCGCGGAGATAGCGCTACTGAAGGCGATGCTCGCCTTCTGCCGCATGCTGGGTCTCGACCGTTCGTCCGCGCTGGGCGGCTGGCTCGGCCGCAATCTGGGCCCGAAGCTTGGCATCACGCGGCGCGCACGAGGCAACATAAAACGCGCCATGCCCGAACTCTCGACTGAAGAGGTCGAGCGCATCGTTATCGGCATGTGGGACAATCTCGGCCGCACCGCCTTCGAATATGCCTATCTCGACAAATTCGGACAGCCGGAAGAGCGCCATCGTCTCGAAGTCGTCGGCGTTGAGACCCTGCTCGCCTATGCCGCAGCCGGCAGGGGCGGCATTCTGATATCGGGGCATTTCGCCAATTGGGAACTCATGCCGCTTGCCATGCGGCTCGAAGGGCTCGACGGCGGTGGCGTCTACCGCGCGGCGAACAACCCTTATGTGAACGACTGGATGGTGACGATGCGGCGCGAGCTGATCGTGCCCGAGCAGATCGCGAAGGGCCCCAAGGGTGCCCGCCTGCTGATCCAGGCCATACGCGACAAGCGCTTCGTCGCCATGCTGATCGACCAGCGGCTGACCGAAGGCATCGAGGCGAAGCTCTTCGGCCTTCCCGCCATGACGACGCCGACTCCCGCGGTGTTGGCGCTGCGTTACAAGGCCGCGCTGGTTCCGGCATCAATCGTTCGCACCAAGGGGGCACATTTTCGCGTCACGGTCCATGAGCCCGTCGTCATCGACAACGATGCGGAACCGACAGGCGAAATCCTTCGCGTGACGCAATTGCTGAACGACTTCCTCGAAGCGCGCATCCGCGAACATCCCGAAGGATGGTTCTGGCTGCACAATCGCTGGAAAGATTGAGCGACGATCAGTCGCCGCCGACAGCCGCGCCGGATACGGCACCCGCCGCCGAAACGCCCGGCACCAGCAGCGATGGATCGATATGCGCCTCGCGCCAGACCATGGCCCAGTGCAGATGCGGGCCGGTCGCGCGACCCGTCTGGCCGACGGCGCCGATCGGATCGCCCTGAGCTACGCGCTGCCCCGCTTTCACATCGATGCGTGACATATGCATCATGATGCTGATGACGCCCTGCCCGTGGTCGATAAAGACGAGCCCGCCTTCGAAATACATGTCGGGCTCTGCCAGCCGCACGATGCCGGCGGCAGGCGCAACGATGGCAGCGCCGACGGGTGCGGCGACATCGACGCCGTAATGCGGATTTTTCGGCTCGCCATTGTAGAAGCGCTGGCTCCCGAAGACGCCTGAAATAACACCCTTCGCGGGCCAGATGAAATGCCCGGCGAACCACTCCTGCGGCGTATCGTTCGGGCGGGCTGCGGCCTTCATCGCGACCTCGCGCCTGATCCTCGCCAGCGCCTCCGGCGGCGGATTGACGAGCGCGGGCGCGATCTTCTCGATGCGCTGGATCTGCCAAGCGCGCGGCGCGACGGCGAGGGTCTTCGTCTCGACCCTTCCGTCAGGCAGCGTCACGACGAGCTTCGATGTTGGCCCATGATCGCGGTCGAAACCGATGGCGAAAACCCCATCCGGCGACGCAGGCAGGTTTTCTCCATCGAGCGCGGCCTTCGCGCCGGGCGCCGTCCGCACGACGACAAGCGACCCCTGCTCCACCGCGCCCGCGAGCACGGTTGCGGCGCGTGCCGGAAGACCGGCAAACGCCACCGCGCCCAAAAGGAAAAGCGCAGCGAAGCGGCTCATTTGCGCGGAAATAACGAGGGATATTTCTGCTGATGACGTTCCAGCGAGGCTTCGGGACTTTCGTATGCTTCCTGGAGGTCAACACTCCAGTAGCGCAGATCGTCGAGAAGAATGCGGTGGCCCGTGACCGCACAGGTCACATAGGCGCCGGGACGCACGACGTGAAAATCGCCATCGCCATAGACGATTTCGGCCTCTCCGCCATTGCCCGTATTATCGATCCTGTTCATGGCCGCATTCTAACCGGCTGCCGCCAGAACTTCAAAGGCGCTAGAGAAGGCTTCCCTGTGAACCGCCGCCTTCTTTTTTACGCGCCGCCAGCTTCGGCGCCTCCACGCCGCTGACCACGACGCCGATGCGGTCCTCATGCGCGAATTCGATGTCGAGGCCCACGCCGGGCTTGAGCCCCGCCGATGCGCGGACAGGTTTGCCGTCCGCCCCTCGCACGACCGCAAAGCCGCGCTCCAGAACGCCCTGATAGGAATAGGATTGGAGCAGCTTGCCCGCGCCGTCGAGGCGGCGCGCCAGATCGGCGAGATGCCGCCGCTCCGCCGCGACTGCCCGCTTGTCATATTGATCGAGACGCTTCTTTCCATCCGCGATCTTGAAGCGAATGAACTGCGTCGTAAGCTTGCCTTCGATGCGGCTGAGCCGCGCGCGCTTGGTCTCGGCGGCGCGCCTCAACGCAAGGCCGAGCCGCTCGCCGATATGGTCGAAACGCTGACGCGGCAGCGCGATCAGATCCTGCAGTCGCGGCAGGCCGCGCGCGAGGCCTTTCAACTGCGCACGTGAATTTTCGACGAGCCGCGTTTCCGCGCGCAGCAGCCGCCGTTCGAGATCGAGCACATTGGCAAGGCAATCGGCGCGCACGGGCACGGCCATTTCGGCGGCCGCCGTCGGCGTCGGCGCGCGCTTGTCGGCGGCGTAGTCGATCAGCGTCACATCGGTTTCGTGGCCCACCGCCGCGATGAGTGGAATGTCGCTTGCGGCCGCAGCACGCACGACGACTTCCTCGTTGAAGCCCCAGAGGTCTTCAATGGAGCCCCCGCCACGCGCCACGATGAGAAGATCGGGCCTTGGAATTTTCCCGCCAGGCTTGAGCCTGTTGAAACCCTCAATAGCCGCTGCGACTTCCGCCGCCGCCGTTTCGCCCTGCACGCGCACGGGCCAGACGATGACCTGGCGCGGGAAGCGATCGGCCAGCCGATGCAGAATATCGCGAATGACGGCGCCGGTCGGGCTCGTGATGACGCCGATGACGTCCGGGATATGCGGCAGCTTCTTCTTGCGTTCCGCCGCGAAAAGACCCTCCGCCGCGAGCTTCTTGCGCCGTTCTTCGAGCAGCGCCATCAGCGCGCCGACGCCAGCGGGCTCCAGCTGCTCGATCACAATCTGATATTTCGAACTGCCGGGATAAGTGGTGAGCTTGCCCGTCGCGATCACTTCGAGCCCTTCGGCAGGCTTGAAGCGGAGCTTGGAATAAACGCCTTTCCAGATCACGGCTTCGAGCCGGGCGCTCTCGTCCTTCAGCGCGAAATAGGAATGGCCGGAGGAATGGACGCCGCGAAAGCCCGTGATCTCACCGCGCACGCGCACATGGCCGAACGTCTCCTCGACCGTCCGCTTCAGCGCGAAGGAAAGCTCGCTGACCGAGAATTCATGGGCGTTGCCGCCCGCTTCGCCCGAGGCGGAAGCGGCGGATTTGCGCCTGCCTGGCACTGGTTCGGTCATCGGACTCCGGGCGGGATATGGTTAATAAAGAGGCGCGGACTTGCCTGAATCGGCCCCCATGTTACAAGGAAAACCTTTCCGGCCGTAACCTTAAGGTCGCGGCCCCGCTCACGAAATCAGGGAAGCTTTCACGGCATGAACGTACTCGTCATCGGCTCAGGCGGCCGGGAACATGCTCTCTGCTGGAAGCTCGCATCGAGCCCGCTCCTGAGCCGGCTTTACTGCGCGCCGGGCAATGGCGGCATCGCGAAGGTCGCCGAATGCGTGCCCCTGAAGCCGCTCGATTTCGACGCCATCGTCGCCTTCTGCCGCGAGAGGGACATCGGCTTCGTCATGATCGGTCCGGAAGACCCGTTGGTGAACGGCCTCGTCGACCGGCTGGACCGTGAAGGCATCAAGTCCTTCGGGCCAAGCGCGGCCGCCGCCCGGCTCGAAGGCTCCAAGGGCTTCACCAAGGATCTCTGCGCCGAGTTCAACATTCCGACCGCTGCCTATGGCCGCTTCTCCAACGCCGCAGATGCGAAAGCCTTCGTGAAGGCCAATGGCGCGCCCATCGTCGTCAAGGCGGACGGGCTTGCAGCGGGCAAGGGCGTGACGGTTGCCGAAACGGTGGAACAGGCGGACGCGGCCATCGACGAGATTTTCAGCGGGCGCTTCGGCGCGGCGGGCGCGGAAGTCGTGGTCGAGGAATTTCTCGATGGCGAGGAAGCGAGCTTCTTCGCCTTTTGCGACGGAAAAACCGTGATGGCGCTTGCGACCGCGCAGGACCATAAGCGCGTCTTCGACGGCGACAAGGGCCCGAACACAGGTGGCATGGGCGCCTATTCGCCCGCACCTGTCCTCACACCCGATCTCATCGCGCGGGTGATGCGCGAAATCATCGAACCGACCGCCGCCGCCATGCGAAAGCGCGGCACGCCGTTCAAGGGCGTCTTCTTCGCCGGTCTCATGATCACGAAAAAGGGCCCGCAGCTCATCGAATACAATACGCGCTTCGGCGATCCCGAGACGCAGGTTCTCATGACGCGGCTCAAATCCGACCTTCTGCCGGCGCTGATCGCAACCCATGACGGCACGCTCGACAAGATCGCGCTCGAATGGAAGGACGAGGTGGCGCTGACCGTCGTCATGGCCGCGAATGGCTATCCGGGCGACTATGTGAAGGACACGGAGATCAAGGGGCTCGACAAGGCTGGCGCCGTCGAGAATGTGCAGGTCTTCCATGCCGGAACACGCGCCGATGGCGCGCGCATTCTCGCCACGGGCGGTCGCGTGCTCAACGTGACGGCAACCGGCAAAACGGTTTCCGAGGCGCAGGCGACGGCTTATCGCGCCGCCGATCTTATCGACTGGCCGGAAGGCTTCTGCCGCCGCGACATCGGCTGGCGCGCAATCGAACG
>DAIEIL010000019.1 GCA_027352645.1 Rhodobiaceae bacterium
CTCCAGCCCGCGGATGTTTTCCTCGACCGTTCGGGCGAGGATATTCGCCGCCGCCTCTATGTGTTCACCGATCCGGGCGGGCAGGAGCTTTGCCTGCGTCCCGATCTCACCATTCCGACCTGCCGCCTCTATCTCGAAGGCGCGGGCGACGGTGAGGCCAAATATTGCTATTCGGGCGAGGTCTTCCGTTTCGATCCAAAGGGCTCGGGCGAGGTCGTGCAGACGGGCGCGGAGTTTTTCGGAGGGCGAGATGCCGAAGCCGCTGATGCCGAGATGCTGGCGCTTGCCGCCGAGGCCGTGCGCGCGGGCGGGCTCTCCGCTTTCGACATCGAGATGGGCGACCTCGCGCTTTTTGATGCACTGGTCGATGCGCTCGACATTCCGACGGGCTGGCGCACGCGGCTGAAACGCCACTTCTGGCGGCCGCAATATTTCAAGGAACTCGTTCAGCGACTCGCGGCAGATGGCGGCGCCAATGAGCGTTCCGAGGAGCAGGCAGGGCTTCTCGCCGCGCTCAACGTGCTCGATGATCAGAGCGCGAAGAGCGTCATCGCCGATGTGCTCGATCTTGCGAAGATCGCGCCGGTCGGTGGACGCAGCATCGCGGAAATCGCCGAGCGTTTCCTTGAGCGTGCGGCGGACAGGAGTACCGCGCCGCTCTCGAAGGAAGTCGCCGATCTCATCGGGACCTTCCTGTCGCTGAAGCTCGCGCCGCGCGATGCAGTGAAGAGCATTCGCGATATGACGAAGGCGGCGTGCATCTCCATCGAGACGCCTGTGGCCGCGCTGGAACGCCGCCTCGAACTGATCGAGAAAAAGGGCGTCGATCTTTCGCGCGCCCGCTTCGGAACGGGCTTCGGACGCACGCTCGAATATTATACGGGCTTCGTCTTCGAGTTGCGCCGCAGCGGTGCGGGCGCGGAAGGCGCGGTTGCAGGTGGCGGTCGCTATGACGGGCTCCTTCAGAGCCTTGGCGCGAAGACACGTATTCCTGCCGTCGGTTGCGCCATCACGGGCGCCGATCTTTCAGGGGAGGCCGTGCGATGAGCCCGACGACGAACGACGCCTTGATCGTCGGCATCCCGTCCAAGGGGCGGTTGCAGGAAAACGCCAACGCTTTCTTCGCCAAGGCCGGATTGCCCGTGAAGCAGGCGGGTGGAGGACGCGAATATGTGGGCCGGATCGGCGGCGTGAAGGATGTCGCCGTCGCCTTTCTTTCGGCCTCAGAAATCGCGAGCCGTCTTGAAGACGGTTCGATTCACTTCGGCGTCACGGGCGAGGATCTCATCCGCGAAAATCTGGCCGACGCCGATAACGCCGTCGAGCTCGTCCTGCCGCTTGGTTTTGGATATGCCGATGTCGTCGTCGCCGTCCCGCAAAGCTGGATCGACGTCTCGACCATGGCCGATCTCGACGATGTGGCGCTGGCCTTCCACCGTCGCCATGGCCGCCGTCTTCGCATCGCCACGAAATATCTGAACCTCACGCGCGCCTTCTTCGCCGAACACGGTATTGCCGATTACCGGATCGTCGAAAGCGCGGGCGCGACCGAGGGCGCGCCTGCTGCGGGCACCGCGGAAGCCATCGTCGACATCACGACGACGGGCACGACGCTGGCCGCGAACAATCTGAAGATCCTCGACGATGGCGTCATGCTGAAAAGCCAGGCGAACCTCGTTGCGAGTCTGCGCGCCAATTGGGACGACAAGGCGCTTGCTGCGGCGAGCGCGGTGCTCGACCGTATCGACGCGCGTCGCTATGCCGAAAGCCATGTCATCGTGACGGCGCGTGGCGGCAACCTCGACGGGGCCACCGCCACGGCGGTCCTCAAGCGTGATTTCGGCTGCACGAGTGAAGGCGTCGAGAACTCTGTTCTCTGCCCGCGCGAGCATCTGCACGCCGTGGCAACGCGGCTCCGGGAGTTCGGCGCCGATGCGGTCACGGTGTCGCCCGCCGAATATATATTCCGGGCAAGGAACATGCTTCTGGAGAAGCTGAAGGCGCGGCTGGGGCGCTGATCGGAGGGTAACATGGCCGTTTGGTCCGCTGGGCAATATGTGAAGTTCGAAGACGAGCGCACACGCCCGGCACGGGATCTTCTCGACCACGTTCCCTTGGCAGGCGCGCGTCATGTCGTCGATATCGGCTGTGGGCCGGGCAATTCGACGGAGTTGCTCGTCGAGCGCTTTCCCGGCGCAAAGGTCGTTGGCCTCGACAGTTCTCCCGAAATGCTGGCCGCAGCGCGCAAACGCTTGCCCGATGTCGACTTCATCGAAGCCGATATTGCGGCATGGCGGCCGTCGGCGCAGGTTGATCTTCTCTATGCCAATGCGGTTTTCCAATGGGTGCCCGAGCATGAGGCCGTGCTGGCGCGCCTGCTCGAAACCCTGCCGTCGGGCGGCGTGCTCGCGCTCCAGATGCCGGACAATCTCGCAGAGCCGACGCATCTCCTGATGGCGGAGGCGGCGCGTTCGGGACCTTGGGCGGAGGCCTATGCGGGGCATGATGTCGCCCGCGCGGTGCTTCCTGCTCCTGCGCGCTACTACGACTTGCTTGAGCCTTTCGCCTCGCGCATCGACATCTGGCACACGATTTACAATCACCCGCTGGCCGATGCGGCTGCCATCGTCGAATGGGTGAAGGGAACGGGGCTTCGCCCCTGGATCGACCCGCTGAACGAGATGCAGCGCCGGGACTATCTCGCCGAATATACGCGCCGCATCGCGCGCGCCTATCCGCCGCTCCACGACGGCAAGGTGCTTCTGCGCTTCCCGCGCCTCTTCATTGTGGCGACGCGGCGCTGACTTTAGCGCTCGACCTTCAATCCGCGCTCGGCGATGAATTTCGCGCGACCCTTTTCGCCCGACTTCTCGAAGGACGGCAGCACTTTCTCGATGAGCCAGGGAAAGGCCCCCATGATCCGCGAGGTGAGGCTGTCGCCATAGGGCACATAGGTTTCGAGCTTGCCGGTATCGAGCGCCTTCATGCAGGCATCCGCGACCTCGCCCGCCGTCAGAACCTTGCCGACGAAGTTGAGGGCCGACCCGTTGTGCGTGGCCTCGTAGCGCAGCATCGGCGTATCGACGCCGCTCGGGAAGACGCCCATCACGCGCACGCCGTCGTTGATCAGTTCCGACCGGATGGAAGTCTGAAAGCCGCGCAGGCCGAATTTCGATGCCGCATAAGCGGCGCTCGTCTTCAGTGCGATGATACCGCCCATCGAGACGATGGAGAGAATGTCGCCGCTCTTTTTCGGCCGCATGACGCGGGCCGCGGCGCGCGTCAGCTGCATCGGTGCGATGAGGTTGATGAAGATATGGCGGTCGAGTTGAACGGGCGTGAGCGCATCGACGTCGCCCGGTTCAACGAAACCCGCATTGTTGACCAGCAGTGCGAGGTCGCTGTGGTCGGCCTCTATGGCGCCGGCAAGCGCTGCGATGCCATCCTGCGTCGAGAGGTCGGCGTGGATGGTGAGGGCGGGGCGCGAGAGGCGCGCCGCCACCACGCCCATGCGCGCCTCGTTGATATCGGCGAGGATGAGGTCGTAGCCGCGCCGGTCGAGGCGGATGGCAATCTCTTCCGCTATGGCGCCGCCGCCGCCGGTGATGAGCGCTTTCTTTCCCATCAGGCCGCTTCCTTCTTCGCGCCCATGCGCAGCTTGTCGAAACAGCCATCCGTGAGGTCCGGCCAGCCCAGCATCTTGCGCAGGCGCTTCATCTGTTTTCGATAAGACGCGATTTCGACATAGGTCGCGTGGCGGTCGGAACCGACGAAATGGATGCCGCCGGTAAGGTCCGGCTTGTCCGTCGCAATGAGTTTGTCGATCCCCTGGGCCTCGGCGCCGCCCTTGGCGCGGGCGACAATGGTGCGCGCGATGAGGTCCGCCATCTGGTCGAAGAGCTTGTAGGCGCCGCCATTGGTTTCCATGAAGCCGAGCGCATAGAGGTTCGGATTCTCGCGGCTGAAGAGGTTCATGTAGAGATCAGGCCGCCCGTGCTTCCAGCTGAAATTCTTCGCATCGAGATAAGGCACCTTCCAGCTATAGCCCGTGGCGCAGAGAACGAGGTCGATCTCTTCGGATGTTCCATCCCTGAAATGCACTGTCTTCCCGTCGAACCGCGCGATGTCGGGCTTCGCCTTGATGTCGCCATGCGCGAGAAAATGCAGAAGCTGCGTGTTGAGGATCGGATGGGTTTCGAAGATACGGTGATCCGGCTTTTGCAGCCCAAGCCGCGTCAGGTCGCCATTGAGGACGCGCAGCACCGCGCCGAAGACGCGCTGTTCGAGCCACATGGGCAATTGCGGACCCGATGCCGCAAAAGCGTCTGCCGGAATGCCGAAGAGGTGCTTCGGAATGAAGTGATAGCCGCGCCGCATGCTGATGAAGGCCTTGTCCGCGCTTTGCGCCGCGTCGCAGGCGATGTCGCAGCCGGAATTGCCTGCGCCGATGACGAGAACGCGCTTGCCCTTGAACTCGTCCATCGAGCGGTAGCTCTGCGCATGGCGCATCTCGCCCGTATAGGTGCCGGGATAGCTCGGCAGGGACGCGTGCCAGTTGGTGCCATTGGCGCAGACGAGCGATGCGTAATGCTTCGTCTCGCCGGTCGAAAGCGTGACGCGCCAGCCGCCATTTTCGGGCGCGGCTTCCTTTACCTCGGTGCTGAAGCGGATATGCGGGCGCAGCCCATATTCATCCGCGAAGGCATGCATATAGGCGAGGATCTGCCTGTTCGATGGATAGTCCGGATAGTCCTCCGGCATGTCGAAGTCGTGGTAGTGCGACTGCGTTTTCGACGAGATGAAATGCGCGGAGTCGTAGACGGGCGAGCCGGGGTTCGCCTGGTCCCAGAGGCCGCCGACATCGGAATGACGCTCATAGACATCGAAGGGAACTCCTCGCGCGAGAAAACTCCGCGCCAGCGCCAGCCCCGCCGGGCCGCCGCCCACCACACAAACCCGTCCGATCGCCGTCATGACTTATCCCTTGCATAATGTGAGGAATCCTCATATTTTTAAAATGATAATCCCTCACATTTCGGTGAGGCAAGAGGAATCGGAGAAAAATGTCGGGAAGCGCCATCATTCGCAGAAAGCCGACGCAGGAACGGGCGAAGGAACGCGTGGAGCGCATTCTTGCCGCCGCTTCCGAACTGATTGCCGAAACAGGCAGCGATGCCGTGCGCATGAGCGAGATCGCGGCGCGGGCGGGTGTGCCCATCGGTTCGCTCTATCAGTATTTTCCTGACAAGCCCGCCATATTGCGTGTGCTCGCGCAGCGCGTCATGGAACGGGTCCGCGAGGGGTTGATCTCGAGCCTCACTGGGCTCGACTCCGCGCAGGAGGCGATCATTCGTGTCGATGGATTGATGGAGGGCTATTACCAGCTCTTTCTCACCGAGCCCGACGTGCGCGACATCTGGTCGGCGACGCAATCGGACAAGGCGTTGCAGGCGCTCGACGTTGAAGACAGCCGCGAGAATGCGCGCGTCTTCTTCGCATCGCTGAAGCATCTGGTGCCGAAACGCGATCATCAGCGCTTCGAGGCGGCGTCCTTTCTGCTGATGCAACTCGCGGGCGCGGCGGTGCGCCTCGCCATTGCGGTCGACCGCAAGGAAGGCGACCGCCTGATGAGGGAGTATCGCGCCATGACGCGGCGCGAACTCGAAAACCTTCTCGGCGTTTGATCGGCCCTCGCGCCGCAAGGGCCGATCATTTCGTGTATCAGAGCCCCGGAACGGGGAAGCGCGACGTCAGCGCCCTTGTCCGGTTGGCGAGTGTCGATTCCGCAATGACATCGCCATCGGCGGCCAGCGTCTCAGCGATGATCGCCCCGATTTCGTTCATCTCCGCCAGCCCCATGCCGCGAGCCGTCGCGGCGGGTGTGCCGAGGCGGAGACCGGAGGGGCGCATGGGCGGCAGCGGATCGTCGGGGATCACCTGCTTGTTGGTGGTGAGCCCCACGCGGTCGAGCGCTTCCTGTGCTTTTGCGCCGTCGATGCCGAAGCTCGCCATTGTGTCGATCACCATCAGGTGATTGTCGGTGCCGCCGGTGACGAGCTTCACCTGCCGCGCCGTCATCGCTGCGGCCAGCGCATTCGCATTGGCGAGCACCGCTTCGGCATAGGCGCGGAAGGCGGGCATGGCGGCAAGGCGGAATGTGGTCGCCGCAGCGGCGACCTGGTTCATGTGCGGCCCGCCCTGAAGGCCGGGAAAGACCGAGGCGTCGATCTTCCTTGCGAACTTCTCCTTGCAGAGGATCAGGCCGCCACGCGGACCCCGCAGCGATTTGTGCGTCGTCGTGGTCATCACGTCGAAACCCGCATCAAGCGGATTGCGCATGACATCGGCCGCGATAAGCCCGCCGATATGGCTCACATCCGCCATGGTCATCGCGCCCACCTCGTCGGCCACGCGTCTGAAATCCGCATAATCGTAATCGCGCGGATAGGAGGAATAGCCGCAGACGACGAGCTTCGGCTTCGTCTCGCGGGAAATTCGCGTGAGGTCATCGAAGTCGATGGCGCCGTTCGCCGGGTTCGTCTTGTAGCGGACGAAATTGAAAAGCCGCCCCATATGGCTCACCGGCGCGCCATGCGTCAGGTGCCCGCCATGGCTGAGGTCCATGGCGAGGATGGTGTCGCCCGGTTCGAGCAGGCCAAGATAGACGGCCTGATTCATCGGCGAGCCGGAAAGCGGCTGAACATTGGCGTGTTCCGCGCGGAAAAGCGCCTTGGCCCGGTCGCGGGCCAGCGTCTCGATGCGGTCGGTATATTCCTGCCCGCCGTAATATCGGCGCCCCGGATAGCCTTCGGAATATTTATTGGTGAAGGCAGAGCCCAGAAGCGTCAGCACTTCGGGGAAGGCATAGTTTTCAGAGGGGATGAGTTCGAGGCCCGCGCGTTGCCGCGCCTCTTCGCCCTTGAGCGCGAGATAGACATCCGCGTCCGACTGGGCGAGCCGGCTCCTATCCGTCGAGTTGCTCATGATCTTTCCTTTCGACAGCCAAAAAACAAAACGCCCGGCCAGCATTTTCGTTGCTGCCCAGGCGATCGGCTGTAGATCGGTCTCCGCGCTCCCCGATGGTTGCCCATCTCATATCGCCAGTCGCGCGGAGGATATGTGCGACCGAGGTCAGGGAAAATTTAAGGTGGCAGGGCGCTCGCGTCAAATAGACTGTCCGAAGGCAGGGATTCGGGGAGCGATCATGTTGAAGAACTGGAAGATCTGGGTTGTCGTGCTGGTGGCTTTCGGCATCGGCCAGCTCGATCCCATAGGTGAGGTTTATTGAAAGCTCGCCGAATGGAAGCTTCCCCAGATCAAGGCGGAGAGCCTTTCCAAGCCGTCACCTTTCGAGAGCATTCCGCATGAAAAATGGATCGGCGAAAGCGAGCATGCCTTCGCGGTGAACGACATTCATCCTGTCGCCCCGGTCCACTTCCTCGTCATTCCGAAGCACCGCTACACCTCTATCCTCGAGACGCCACCAGAGGTCGTGAGCGAGATGGTGCAGCTCGGGCTGAAGCTCGCGCGGGAGCGCGGCATTACCGACAGCGGCTTCCGCATCGTCATCAACACGAATCCGCAAGGCAGTCAGACCGTCTACCACCTGCACATGCATTTCATCGGCGGACGGCAGATGCGCGACAAGGGTTAGGACAGGCCCAGCACGCGCTTTGCCAGAATGTTCTTCTGAATCTCGTTCGAGCCGCCATAGATTGACTGTGCGCGGGCG
Organism: Rhodobiaceae bacterium; assembly: GCA_027352645.1. Classification (GTDB taxonomy): domain Bacteria; phylum Pseudomonadota; class Alphaproteobacteria; order Parvibaculales; family Parvibaculaceae; genus Parvibaculum. The sequence continues at coordinate 7,733 of DAIEIL010000019.1, forward strand.
CCGAGGTAGCGGGCGACGGCAGGCGCGGCGCCGGAGGGCAGGGGCGCATTGTCGGTCCAGAGCGGCGCCGTCGAATCCGGGAAGGTGGGCATGGCATAGGGGCCGAAGGCTTCCATGCCGAGCTCGGTAATGTCCTGCGCGAGTTCGGTGGCGATCACCTTGAGGATCGAGGATTCGTTCCCCGGCGCGCCGCCTTCCGAGACGGTCGCGAGCGTGCGGAGCACGGTGAGTTCAAGCGCATCGAGGCGCGCCTCAAGCTCGGCGAGCTTGATGCGGAAAGCCGGATCGTCGATGAGGCGCATCGCCCCGGTGTCCGTCTGTTCGGCTGTCGCGCGAATGTCCTCGAGCTGCTTCCGCTTTCCCGCGACATGGGCGTAGGAGGTGCGCTCATGGCCGAGGAGATAGTTGGCATAGGTCCAGCCCTTGCCTTCCTCACCGATGCGATTCTCGATGGGCACGCGGACATTCTCGAAGGTGACGCTGTTCAGCGAATGCTTGCCATCGATGGTGATGATCGGGCGGACCGTGATCCCCGGCGTATTCATGTCGATGCAGAGGAAAGTGATGCCCTCCTGCTTCTTGCCGGAATTGTCGCTGCGCAGCAGGCAGAATATCCAGTCCGCGTGTTGCGCGAGGCTCGTCCAGACCTTCGTGCCATTGACGACATACTCATCGCCCTCGCGCACAGCCGCGCATTGCAGCGAGGCGAGATCGGAGCCGGAGCCCGGTTCGGAATAGCCCTGCGCCCAGAAGGTGGTGCTGTCGAGAATGCCCGGCAGCCAGCGCCTCTTCTGCTCGTCCGTTCCGAAGGTGTAGATCACGGGGCCGACATAGAGGAGGCCCATCGGCACGACATTGAGTGCGCCCGCGCGTTCGAGTTCCTCGTCGAAGATGTATTTCTGGTTCGCCGTCCAGCCCGTGCCGCCATCGGCCTTGGGCCAGTTGACGGCGAGCCAGCCCTTTGCGGCGAGCGCTCGCTCGGAGGTCTGGTAGTCCACCTTCGACGGCGAATGGCCTCGCGCCATCTTCTCCACGATCTCGCGCGGATATTCACGTTCGAAGAAGTCCCGCACCTTCATGCGGAAGTCTTCGTCTGCCTTGGAAAAGGTGAAATCCATCGCTCCATCCCCATTCAATTTCTTGTTGGGAGGAGCCTAACGGTTTGCGGCCCGCTGCCACACTCAAATTGGCGTGAGAACAAAGCAAAAGGGCCGGTGTTTCCACCGGCGCCTCGCATTCCGTAGCGTCTGAGCGCTGAACTTCTTAGAAGTCCATGCCGCCCATACCACCCATACCACCCATGCCGCCGGGCATGGAGGGGGCGCCGCCGTCCTTCTTCGGGGCTTCGGCGATCATGGCTTCCGTCGTGATGAGGAGGCCGGCAACCGAGGCCGCGTCCTGAAGCGCCGTGCGCACGACCTTGGTCGGGTCGATGATGCCGGCGGCGACGAGGTCGACATACTCTTCGTTCTGCGCGTCGAAGCCGAAATTGGCGACCTTCGACTCGAGGACCTTCTGCACGACGATCGAGCCTTCAACACCGGCGTTCTCGACGATCTGACGGATCGGAGCTTCGAGAGCCTTGCGAACGATGTTGATGCCGGCCTGGATGTCGGCGTTGTCGCTCGTGAGCTTGAAGACGGCCTTGGTGGCCATCAGGAGAGCCGTGCCGCCGCCGGGGACGATGCCCTCTTCGACAGCCGCGCGGGTCGCATTGAGCGCGTCGTCGACGCGGTCCTTGCGTTCCTTCACTTCGACTTCCGTCGCACCGCCGACCTTGATCACCGCAACGCCGCCCGCGAGCTTCGCGAGACGTTCCTGCAGCTTCTCCTTGTCGTAGTCCGACGTCGTCTCTTCGATCTGACGTTTGATCTGCGAGACGCGGCCTTCGATGTCCTTCTTCTTGCCGACGCCATCGATGATCGTCGTGTCGTCCTTCGTGATGCGGACGCGCTTGGCCTTGCCGAGCATGTCGGGCGTCACGTTCTCGAGCTTGATGCCCAGTTCTTCGGAGATGACCTGGCCGCCCGTGAGGACCGCGATGTCCTCGAGCATGGCCTTGCGGCGGTCACCGAAGCCCGGCGCCTTCACGGCGGCAACCTTGAGGCCGCCACGGAGCTTGTTGACGACGAGCGTGGCCAGAGCCTCGCCTTCGATGTCTTCCGCGATGATGAGCAGCGGACGGATCGACTGCACGACGGCTTCCAGGATCGGGAGCAGCGGCTGAAGGTTCGTCAGCTTCTTCTCGTGGAGAAGGATCAGCGGCTCGTCCAGTTCCGTCACCATCTTGTCGGCGTTGGTGATGAAATAGGGCGAAAGGTAGCCGCGGTCGAACTGCATGCCTTCGACAACTTCGAGCTCGCTGTCGAGCGACTTGGCTTCTTCAACCGTGATGACGCCTTCGTTGCCGACCCTGGCCATCGCTTCAGCGATCATCTTGCCGATTTCAGCTTCGCCATTGGCCGAGATCGTGCCGACCTGGGCGATCTCGTCGTTCGACTTCACCTTCTTCGAACGCTTCGTAATGTCTTCGCGCGCCACGGTAACGGCGAGGTCGATGCCGCGCTTCAGGTCCATCGGGTTGAGGCCGGCGGCAACCGCCTTCGCGCCTTCGCGAACGATCGCCTGCGTCAGAACCGTCGCCGTCGTGGTGCCGTCGCCGGCGGTGTCGTTCGTCTTCGAAGCGACTTCCTTCACCATCTGGGCGCCCATGTTCTCGAACTTGTCTTCAAGTTCGATTTCCTTGGCGACCGTGACGCCGTCCTTCGTGATGCGCGGAGCGCCGAAGGCCTTGTCGATCACGACGTTGCGGCCCTTCGGACCGAGCGTGACCTTTACCGCATCGGCGAGAATGTCGACGCCGCGGAGCATGCGCTCGCGGGCCGAACGGCCGAATTTGACTTCCTTAGCCATGTTTTGGTTCCTCTAGAATTCTGTGCAGGTTCGGATGCGGGACATGAAAAATGCCCGCGAACCGTTCACCGGTTTCACGAGCCTTAGGCCTTCTTCTTGGCGCCTTCGACGATGCCGAGAATGTCGGACTCTTTCATGATCAGCAGATCCTGGCCGTCAATCTTGACTTCCGTGCCGGACCACTTGCCGAAGATCACCCGGTCGCCGACCTTGACGTCGAGCGCCACGATCTTGCCGTCTTCGCCACGGGCGCCGGGGCCCACGGCGAGAATCTCGCCCTGCGAGGGCTTTTCCTGGGCCGTCTCGGGGATGATGATGCCGCCGGCGGTCTTCGTATCTTCCTCGACGCGCTTGACGACAACGCGGTCATGCAGAGGACGGAATTTCATCTCTGTCTTCTCCTGTTTCGGAACCGCGGTTTCCGCGGGAAACTTTAGGGATTATGGATTGTTAGCACTCACCCTCGAGGAGTGCTAACAGCCCGACAAAGAGATAGTGGCGCCCCTCCATGGAGTCAAGGCGCGCCACAAAAGCTTCTTGTTTTCAAAGGTTAACGTGTGCGTCAGGCTGATTTCCTGAGGCCCCGGAGGCCGAGCCGGACGATCCGGGCGAGCCGGTCATGAAACTCCGCCTCGTCCCTTGCCCCGCTTTCGGCCCCATAGGCGGCGGCGATCAGCGTGTCGGCGGCGCTTTCGACGGTGAATCCGGCCGATTTTGCGTCCAGTTCGCCCCGGCGGATGCCGTCCCGGAGAACCTTGGCTATGGCGGCCCGGAAGTCCCGGTCGACCGATTCGAAGATCGTGGACTGGAGGCGCGCCCTGGAATCGATGAGTTCCGCCGCATGGGGGCTTGAAAGCACCCACCGATAGAGGAAGCCCAGCTTGGCGTCGAAAAGGGCGAGGATCTTCGGCTCGGCGTCGAGGTCGCGGGCGGTCGCAGCCTTCAGATTGGCCTCGATGAGTTCCGCAAGCCGCCGCGCCAGCGCCTCGAACAGCTCGTCCTTGCTTTTGAAATAGAGATAGAGCGTGCCCTTGGCGACATTCGCGGCCCGCGCGATGTCTTCCATCGAGGTGCGGCGAAAGCCGTAATTGCGGAAGAGGTCGAGCGCGGCGTCGAGGATCAGCGCGTGCTTGTCCGCGCCCCCCGCCTTTACGCCTGAATCTTCCTTCACCCGTGCTGCCATGTCTGCATGCGGACGGCGCCGCTGACCCTTTGACTGATCCCGTTCAATTATTCGCATATAGAAGTCTGACGCGCAAAGTCATGGGGCGTGCCGTCGCAGGCACTTTGCCGGCAAGTTGCGGTTTGGACTGGTGCCGTTAGGATGGCGCCTCATCAAAGGTCGGGGGAGAGCAGCATGGCGGGCCGTTTCGTCAACGAAGCGCTGATTGGAAAGCCGGGTTCGAGGGCGAAGCTTCAGACACCAGCGCTGGTACTCGATCTCGACGCCTTCGAGCGCAATGTGGCCGCCATGGCAGAGCATTGCGCGCGCAGCGGCATCAAGCTCCGCCCTCATGCGAAGACGCACAAGAGCACTGCAATCGCGAAGGCGCAGATCGCCGCGGGTGCCGTCGGCCAATGCTGCGCCAAGCTTGGCGAGGCGGAGGCGATGGGCGAGGGCGGCATCGAAAGCCTGCTCATCACGTCACCGGTGGTTACCGAAGGCGCGATTGCGCGGCTGATGGCGCTTAATGCGCGTATCTCCGATCTCATGGTCGCGGTCGACAATCCGCAGAATGCTGAGGCGCTGGCCTTTGCCGCGAAGGCGGCGGGCAAGAAGCTCAAGGTTCTCGTCGATCTCGATCCGGGCCTTCATCGCACAGGCATCGCGCCGGGCGAGCCTGTTCTTGCGCTGGCGAAGCAGGTTCATGCCTCGGATTGGCTCGAGCTTCGCGGGCTCCAATGCTATGCAGGCCACGTCATGCATATCGAGGGTTTCGCCGAGCGGCGCGAAAAGTCGCTCGCCGCGATGAAGCTCCTCGGCGAAACGCGCGACGCCTTCCGGGCGGCGGGACTGCCTACGGACATCGTTTCGGGCGGCGGCACGGGAAGCTTTAATATCGACCCGGAAGCGAAGGTGCTGACGGAGCTGCAGGGCGGCTCCTATGTTTTCATGAACAAGCAATATAACGACGTCCATGTCGGCAATGGCGCGCCGATTCCCTTCGAAACATCGCTCTTTGTGCAGATGAGCGTCGTCTCGAACAATACGAAGAACCTCGCCACCACCGATGCGGGCTTCAAGGCTTTCTCGACCGATGCGGAAGCGCCGGTGCTTCTCTCCGGCGCGCCGGAGGGCTCGGCCTATTTCTTCTTCGGCGACGAGCAGGGCGGCATTGCACTACCGCAGGGTGTGTCGCTGCCGCTTGGCACGGCGCTCACTGCGATCACGCCGCATTGCGACCCGACGGTCAATCTCTATGACTGCTATCACGTCGTGCGCGGCGACACGCTGGTCGACATCTGGCCGATAGAAGCGCGCGGCAAGAGCGCCTGAGCGCCCTTGCCGGATTGCTCTCTTTATTTGGCGCCCGCGCGCTGGGCGTATTTCCATGCTTCCAGCGCGAGGGGACGGACGTTCTGTGACATCTGCTTGGCGTGTTCGCTCGACGCCGTGCCGTCGCGCACACGGCCCGCGATGCCCTGCAGAATGCCCGCAAGACGGAAGAAGTTATAGGCGAAGTAGAAGTCGAGATTGTCGATGCCGGAGCGGTTGGTGCGATCGCAATACATCTTGATGTATTCGTCGAGCGTCGGGATGCCGAGGCTCTTGAGGTCGGCAGTCGCGATCGAGCCCGTGCCGCCGCCCGTGCCCTGGCCCGGCATTACCCATTGCATGCAGCTATAGGTGAAGTCGCCGAGCGGGTGGCCGAGGGTTGAAAGCTCCCAGTCGAGCACGGCGATGACCTTCGGCTCGGTCGGATGCAGGACCGTATTGTCGAGCCGGTAGTCGCCATGAACGATGGAGGTCGAGTCCTCCGTCGGCACGTTCTCCGGCAGCCACTCCATCAGCTTGTTCATCTCGGTGATGGTTTCAGTTTCCGAGGCGACATATTGCTTCGACCAGCGCGAAATCTGGC
>DAIEIL010000020.1 GCA_027352645.1 Rhodobiaceae bacterium
TTGCGGCAAGCGGAAATTTCACACCCGTCGCGGCTACCCCTGCAAGCCTAACATCCGGCCAGACGCACATCGTCATCAACTGGGACTACCTCAACCTTGCCCAGATGAAGAAGGCGGGCGGCCTCGCCGACGTGGCGACGATCATTCCCGACGACGCTGCTCCCTTCGGCAACTACTATTGCCAGGCGCTCAGCGCATTTGCGCCGCATCCGTCAGCGGCTCGTCTCTGGATGGAGTTCCTCTATTCAGATGAAGGCCAGCTTCTTTTCCTCGAGGGCTTTGCGCATCCGGTTCGCTTTGCCGACCTGGTGAGTCGCAATGCGATCCCGGAGGCGCTCCTCGCCCAGTTGCCCTCCCCCGAATCCTACAAGTCCGTCCGCTTTCCGACCATCGAACAGACAACCAAAGCGCAGAAGACACTCGCTACGGAATGGGCCAAACAGGTCAGGACATGAGCGGAACGTCGATGCGGCGCTGGCGGCGTCGCGCTCTGCCCGTCATTTTCATCGGGCCATTGATCCTCTTTGTTTTGTCTTTCCTCATCCTGCCGGCGGGGCAGCTTCTTCTCTCCGCCTTCCGCGACGAGAGCGGCAATTTCACACTCACCTACCTGGAAGGATTGGCCGATAGCAGCGCGGCTTTCGAAAACTCCATCCTTCTTTCTGGAGCGTCGGCGCTCCTCGGCACGGTTGTGGGCGGCATTACCGCCTACCTCGTCTGCGGCAGAGAGAACTCAGCGCGCTCCTTCGTCAGGGCGTTCAGCGCGGTCGCAGCCAACTTTGCAGGTGTGCCGCTGGCGTTCGCCTTTGTCGCGACAGTCGGAAGTCTCGGCATGATCACCTTGTGGTTCAAACAGGCCGGACTCGACATCTATCGTCTCGGCTTCAGTCTTTACGGATTGCCCGGCCTCGTTCTCGTCTATGCCTACTTCCAGATTCCGCTGATGCTGATCGTCATCACGCCTGCCGTCGAAGGCTTACGCAAAGAGTGGCGCGAGGCAGCCGAGGGGCTTGGCGCGACGCCACTCCAATATTGGCGCATGGTCGGCCTGCCAATCCTGATGCCCTCGCTCGCCTCCGCCTTCGTTCTTCTTTTCGGTAACGCGTTCTCAGCCTATGCAACGCCCTACGCACTCACCTCGGGCGCGTTATCTCTTGTTCCCATCGAAATCAGCAATGTCCTTTCCGGCAATGTGATGCTCGCGCCGCAAGCTGGCGCGGCGCTTGCCCTCGGCATGATCGTCGTGATGGGCCTTGTCATGCTCTTCCACCAGTTGGCCTCGCGACGACTCAAACGATGGACCGGCCGATGAAGTTCGGACGCAAGATATTTCTTGGACTGGTGGGCCTCTATTTCGCCATTCCGCTCGTCGCAACGGGCGTCTTCAGCCTCTGGCAGGGAAGCAATCGCTACGGCTTCGACGGCTACACCGCACTCTTCAATCAGGACGAACTCTGGACGAGTCTTGCGCTCTCGTTCGAACTGGCCGTCGAGACCGTGCTTGCGAGCCTCGTCATTCTCGTGCCTGCCATATTCTGGATGCATCTGAGGCTGCCTCGCCTGAAAGCGGTCTTCGACGTGATCTCGGCGCTGCCCTTCGTCATTCCGCCGATCGTCCTGGTGGCCGGCATGTCGGCGCTCTACACGGGCCCTGAATGGCTCGTGTCGACGCCGCATTACCTCGTCATTCCCTATGTGGTCATGACGCTGCCCTATACCTACCGCACGCTCGATGTCGGCCTTGGCGCGCTGGATATCCGGACGCTGAGCGAGGCCGCGCAGAGCCTCGGCGCCGGATGGGGAACCCTGGTCTTCCGGGTTGTCCTGCCCAATCTCACGACGGCGCTTGTCGGCGCCGCACTCCTTACCGTCGCCATTGCGATGGGCGAATTCACTTTCGCCAACATCCTTCTCTTCAAAACCTTTGCCGTATTCATCGCCTTTATCGGCCAGAGCTACCCCACAGAAGCGGCGGCGCTGACATTGCTGAGCTTTCTCATTACTTGGGCCGCCATGATGGGCGTGCTGCTTGGCGGGCGTGAACGTGCAGAAATAGGCGGAACACGTTGATGAGCTATCTCGCAATCGAAGGCCTTTCCAAGCACTACGGCAACCGCAACATTCTGAGCAATGTCTCGCTGTCGATCGGGCACGGGGAATTTCTTTCGCTGCTCGGGCCGTCGGGCTGCGGAAAGACGACCCTGCTCAGAATCATTGCCGGGTTCGAGTCGCCTGATACCGGCCGGCTGTTGCTGGACGGTCGAGAGATAACACCCGTGTCCGCAGCACAGCGCGGCATGGGCATGGTGTTTCAGGCCTATAGCCTCTTTCCGAACATGACGGCGCTCGACAATGTGCGTTTCGGCCTGCGCATTCGCAAACTCGCGGCGAAGGAACAGCTGTCGCGCGCCAGGGACATGCTCGCGCTGGTCGGCCTCGCCGATCATATGCAGAAATATCCCTCTCAACTGTCCGGGGGACAACAGCAGCGCGTGGCGCTGGCGCGCGCGCTCGCAATCCGGCCCGCACTGCTGCTGCTCGATGAACCTCTATCCGCACTCGATGCCAAGGTTCGTGTGCAGCTTCGCGACGAGATCAGGAACATTCAGCGTGAGGCAGGCGTCGCCACCATCTTCGTGACGCATGATCAGGAGGAGGCACTTTCAATTTCCGATCGCGTCGCCGTGATGCATGACGGTTCGGTCGCGCAGATCGGGAGTCCCGCGGAGATCTACGGAACGCCAAGGGATATTTTTGTCGCTCGCTTCATCGGGATCTCCACCGAATTTGACGGCGTCGTCACCGAAAGCAACACCGTAAGGGTTGGCGGCGTAACCCTCCCCGCCAGTCAGGCGGACGGTTTGCCCAAGGGTGCTGGAGTTCGCGTCCTGATCCGCCCCGAGAATGTGCACCTCAATCACGCCGGTTCCGGTTCGGGGCCTGCGCTCGCCGGTCATGTAATCTCGGAAACATTTTTCGGCGCGACGACGCAGATCAGGATCGAGCTCGCGGAGGGAGGCAGCCTCATCGCTACCCTTCCAACGATCGAGGCCGCGAAATTTCCTCCCGCGACGCCCATCTGTGCCATCTGGGCACCCGAGGCGCCGCACCTCTTTCTCAAGGATGGCCGTCAAGCCACAAGCGTTACATGAGCGGCTCATCGCGCGCGATGGCGCGCAGCGGAAAACGCATGGTGTGCGTCCGACAGGCTGAAGCGGACCACTCCAAGCCAAGCAGAGAGAAAGCACGGACGTCACGGAAATGACGATCATTTCCGGAGGCGGCCATGGGTCTCAATTTTTCTTGGGAAGATTTGGTGGAGCCAGGCGGAATCGAACCGCCGACCTCTTGCATGCCATGCAAGCGCTCTCCCAACTGAGCTATGGCCCCGCCGTATGGTGCGGGAGAGATTGGGCTCCCCCGCAGCGGTGGCGGAACTTAGGGCGCGTTCTCGTCAGGATCAAGCATAAAGATTGACCCAAAGCGATGACGCCCCAGCGCCGCCTTGTTTTTTATTCGTCGTCCTCGCCGACGCCGCGGATGATGCCCGAAACGTCGTCTTCCTCGTCCTCATCGTCAGGCAGGAAGGCGTCGTCTTCGGCAGCGTCCTCGATCTCCTCGCCGATATCCTCAAGGATATCGTCGCCCAGATCCTCGGCGGCCAGCTCCTCGTCGCGCATCGCATCCAGCGAGACGTTATCGTCGTCATCCGCGACGACAACAGGGCGCGGCGCCTTTTCCTTCGGCTTTTCGACCGGTTTCACGCGCTTCGCCTTCGCGCCCGAATCCGGCACGAATTCATGTTTGCACTTGGGGCAAACGGCGGGGCTCTTAGTTAGATCGTAAAACTTCGCGCCGCAGCTCGGGCAATCGCGCTTCGTTCCCAACTCCGGTTTCGACAAGTTTTAATCTCCTCGCGGCATCGGCGCCTTGCGGCCCGCTTCGCCAAGTCCTCCCCCACCTTTTCGGTGGAGGTCTGCCCAACGGATTTTCCCATTGCCACGTTAAACCGCTCCTGTCAAAACCTATTCGCGTACGCCACGCTGCGTTCGCCTGGTTCCCGCGTCGCGCCGGAACGTCCTTTCCGGAAGACCCCAAGGGATATGACCGTGGCCCATCCGTCCCAAAGCTCCACATCAAGCCTTTCCGCAGAGCCCTCTCACGCGCTCACGGGCCATTTGCGCGTGCCCGGCGACAAGTCGATTTCCCACCGCGCGCTCATTTTCGGCGCCCTGACGGTCGGGGAAACGAAGATCACCGGCCTTCTGGAAGGCGAGGACGTGCTGGCGACCGCCGAGACCATGCGCCGCCTCGGCGCCGACGTGACGCGGACCGGAGAAGGCGCCTGGACCGTCCGTGGCGTGGGCGTCGGAGCCTTGCGCGAACCCGCCCAGCCACTCGATTTCGGCAATTCGGGCACCGGCGCGCGACTCATCATGGGCCTCGTGGCCGGTCATCCGATCACGGCGACCTTCATCGGCGACGCCTCGCTCTCGCGCCGGCCCATGGGCCGCGTCATCACGCCGCTGAGCCAGATGGGCGCCGTTTTCCATGCCCGCGAGGGCGGAAGACTGCCCCTGACGCTTACAGGAGCACGCGAAGCCCTTCCCATCGCCTATCGCTCGCCCGTCGCCTCGGCGCAGGTCAAATCGGCCGTGTTGCTGGCCGGCCTCAATGCGCGGGGCGTTACCACGGTGATCGAACCCGTCCCGACCCGCGACCACACGGAGCGGATGCTCAGGGCCTTCGGCGCTCATGTCGAGACCGAGACGCTGCCCGACGGCGCGCTCGCCATCCACCTGACCGGCCAGCCCGAGCTTCATCCCTGCCCGATCGTCGTGCCGGGCGATCCCTCATCGGCCGCCTTCCCGGTCGTTGCCGCGCTCATCGTGCCGGGCTCGGAGATCGTGGTCGAAGGCATCACGCTCAATCCGCATCGCGCCGGGCTCTACACGACGCTCATCGAGATGGGCGGCGACATCGAGGTCATGAACCAGCGCGAGGAAGGCGGCGAGCCCGTCGCCGATCTGCGCGTCCGGGCGAGCCAGCTCCACGGCATCGAAGTGCCGCCGGAACGCGCCGCCTCCATGATCGACGAATATCCGGTGCTTGCCATTGCGGCATCTTTCGCATCCGGCCAGACGGTCATGCGCGGCATCCACGAACTGCGCGTCAAGGAAAGCGACCGCATCGCCGCGACGGCGGCGGGCTTGCGGCTCAACGGCGTCAAGGTCCATGAGACCGAGGATTCGATGACGGTCGAGGGGCGCGATTCCCATGTCGATGGCGGCGGCCACGTCGTCACCCATATGGACCACAGGATTGCCATGTCCTTCCTGGTCATGGGGCTCGCCGCGCACAAGCCCGTTACGGTCGACGACGCCTCGATGATCGCAACGAGCTTCCCGAACTTCATCCCGCTGATGCGCGAACTCGGCGCGAGCTTCGTGGGCCCACAGCCAATGAGCGGGGCCCAGTGAGCTTCGTCGTCGCGATCGACGGTCCCGCAGCCTCCGGCAAGGGGACGCTGGCGCGAAGGCTCGCCCGGCATTACGGCTTCGCCTATCTCGACACCGGATCGCTCTATCGCGCGGTGGGGCAGGCGGTGCGGGACGCAGGCGGCGACCCCGCCGACGAGAAGGCGGCGCTCGCCGCCGCCCGGGCGCTCGACATTTCCCGGATCGACGAAAAGGCAATCCGGACGCGGGAAGCGGGCGAAGCCGCCTCGCTTGTAGCCGTCATGGCCTCCGTTCGGGCCGCCATTCTCGATTTCCAGCGCGATTTCGCCGAAAATCCGCCCGGCGGCCAGAATGGCGCCGTCCTCGACGGGCGGGACATCGGCACGGTCGTGTGTCCCGACGCCAACGTGAAACTTTTCGTGACCGCCAGTCCCGAGGTGCGGGCCCATAGGCGCTGGCTTGAACTCAAGGACTCGGGGTCGACGGCCTCTGAGGCACAAGTCCTTGAAGATACGAAGGAAAGAGACGCGCGGGATGCCGGCCGGGCCGCGAGCCCGATGCGCCAGGCCCCCGACGCGCACTTGCTCGACACCACCAATTTGAGTATAGAAGCGGCGTTCGGCGAAGCCGTCCGGATCATCGACAAGTCAATGAGTTAAGCGCGCTATCCGCATTTGCGGGGCGGGTTTGCACATTGGCTATTCGGCGTTTCCGCGGCGGCTGCCGGCGAAACTATTTTTGCAACCTCTAACCCCTGCCCAAATCCACATGCTCCCGGGCGCTCACGACCCAGGGGGAAGACCGCCGGACACAACCGTCGGCCGGATAAAGCACCGATCAGGAGACTGAACACATTGGCTAATACCGCACTCAATCCGACGCGCGACGATTTCGCCGCCCTCCTCGAAGAGTCGTACAGCTTCAACGACATGCAGGAAGGCGCGGTCATCAAGGGCCGCATCGTCGGTATCGAAAACGATCTCGCCATCATCGACGTGGGCCTCAAGACCGAAGGCCGCGTCGCCCTCAAGGAATTTGCGACCCCCGGCCGCGCCGCGACCGTTCAGGTCGGCGACACCGTGGAAGTCTATCTCGAGCGCATCGAGAACTCCGCCGGCGAAGCCGTGCTGTCGCGTGAAAAGGCGAAGCGCGAAGAAAGCTGGATCCGCCTCGAAGTCGCCTTCGAGAAGCAGGAACGCGTCGAAGGCCAGATCTTCGGCCGCGTGAAGGGCGGCTTCACCGTCGACCTCGACGGCGCCGTTGCCTTCCTCCCCGGCAGCCAGGTCGATATCCGCCCCGTGCGCGACGTCACCCCGCTGATGAACATTCCGCAGCCTTTCCAGATCCTCAAGATGGACAAGCGCCGCGGCAACATCGTCGTCTCGCGCCGCGCCGTCCTCGAAGAGACCCGCGCCGAGCAGCGTCAGGAACTCGTCGAGAACCTCAAGGAAGGCCAGGTGCTGGAAGGCGTCGTCAAGAACATCACCGATTACGGTGCGTTCGTTGACCTCGGCGGCGTCGACGGCCTGCTCCATGTGACCGATATCGCATGGCGCCGCGTCAACCACCCGACGGAAGTTCTCTCGATCGGCCAGACCGTGAAGGTCCAGGTGATCAAGGTGAACCAGGAAACCCAGCGTATCTCGCTCGGCATGAAGCAGCTCGAGGCCGATCCGTGGGAAGGCGTTTCCGCGAAGTATCCGATCGGCGCGAAGCTCAAGGGCCGTGTCACGAACATCACCGATTACGGCGCGTTCGTTGAGCTCGAGCCGGGCGTCGAAGGTCTGGTCCACGTCTCCGAGATGAGCTGGACGAAGAAGAACGTGCACCCCGGCAAGATCGTTTCGACCTCGCAGGAAGTCGAAGTGATGGTGCTGGAAGTCGATCCGGTGAAGCGTCGCATCTCGCTTGGTCTCAAGCAGTGCCTCGACAATCCGTGGATGAGCTTCGCCGAGAAGTTCCCGGTCGGCACGATCGTCGAAGGCGAGATCAAGAACATCACCGAGTTCGGTCTGTTCATCGGTCTCGACACGGACGTCGACGGCATGGTCCACATGTCCGACCTCGACTGGAACAAGTCGGGCGAGGAAGCCATGCAGGCCTATCAGAAGGGCCAGATCGTCAAGGCCCAGGTGCTCGACGTCGACACCGAGAAAGAGCGTATCTCGCTCGGCATCAAGCAGCTCAGCGGCGATCCGATGGAAAGCCTCGGCGATGCGATCCGCAAGGGCGCGGTCGTCACCTGCACGGTGACGGGCGTGACCGAGAACGGTCTCGAAGTCACGGTCGGCGCGGAGGCGATGCCCGCCTTCATCCGTCGCGCCGAACTCTCGCGCGATCGTTCGGAACAGCGTCCTGAGCGTTTCGCCGTCGGCGACAAGATCGACGCCCGCGTGACGCAGTTCGACCGCGCCGCGCGCAAGATGACCCTTTCGGTCAAGGCACTTGAAATCGCGGAAGAGAAGGAAGCCGTCGCTCAGTACGGCTCGTCCGACTCGGGCGCGTCGCTCGGCGACATTCTTGGTGCCGCCC
>DAIEIL010000035.1 GCA_027352645.1 Rhodobiaceae bacterium
TCACGGGTAGCGAGCGCGCGCCTTTCCTTTGGGCGATCGCGCTCTTCATTCTCGGCTATGCGGGGCTCGGCATCAGCATGTGGCCGAACATCATCCCGCCCTCGCTCAACTTCCGCGAGGCGGCGGCGCCCGACCAGTCGATCATCTTCGCCCTTGTCGGCGTCGCGATCGCGCTGCCCGTCGTGCTCTTCTACACCTGGTACGCCTATAGCGTCTTCCGCGGCAAGGCGAGCGCGCATGGCGGCTATTCGGATGAATGAGACGGGCCGCAAGCTCGTCTGGTTCGTGGGACTCTGGGCGGCTGGCATTCTCGCGACCGCCGCCCTCGCCTATGGCATTCGCGCGATCTTTCAGCTCTAGTCGCCCGACGCGGGCATGCCGAAGGGCGAGACGCCGCGCACGTGATCCTCGATGCGGAGGCGCTGCTTCAGCGGCGGGAAGGCGCGTTGCGAGCAATCGAGCCTTTCGCAGAGACGGCAATTGACGCCGATGGGCGTCGCGCCGCGCTCGTCGTCGAGATCATAGCCCTGGCTGTAGACGAGCTTTCGCGCATGGGCGATTTCGCAGCCGAGGCCGACCGCATATTGATCGCCGGGCACACCAATGCCCGAACCGCCACGGCTTACAGTGCGGGCGATCGAGAAATAGCGCGTGCCGTCCTCCATCTGGATGACCTGCGTATAGATGTCGCCGGGCACACGGAAAGCGTCGTGCACATTCCAGCGCGGACAGGTGCCGCCGAAGCGCGCGAAGTGAAAGCCCGCCGCCGAAAAACGTTTGGAGACGTTGCCCGCATTGTCGACGCGGATGAGGAAGAAGGGGATGCCGCGCGCGCCCGGGCGCTGCAGCGTGGTGAGCCGATGGCAGACCTGCTCGAAGCTCGTGCCGAAGCGGCGGCCGACGAGACGCAAATCGTAATGCGTCTCTTCCGCCGTCTTGAGGAAGGGCGCATAGGGCATGAGCAGAGCGGCGGCGAAGTAGTTCGCCAGCGCGACACGGCCGAGCGTACGCGCTTCCTCGTTTTCGAGGCCGGAGCTTTCGACGATGTCCTCGATGGCGCGAGACTGTTCGAAATAGCCGAGCTGGTAGGCAAGCTGGAAAGAGCGGCCCGGCTGGTCGAGCAGTTCCGACAGGAAGATCGTCTGCCGGTGGCGGTCGTAGCGGCGCAACTCTCCCGTCATGAGGTCGGCGGGCACGACACGCGTGGTCACGCCATGGGCGACGCGCAGATAGTTGCGGAGGCTCACATAGGGCTCGTCGGCCCCGAGTGAAGCCTTGCGGTACAGATCCTCGGCCGTCTCGTCGAGCACCGGGAAGTGGTTGTTGCGGCTGTTGATGAAGTCGCGCACCTCCTCGAGCGGGGCGCTCACGGTCTGCCCGCCATCGATGAGGTCGCGGTCGGCGAGCCGTTCGGCCAGGAGCGAGGTGTTCGCGACCGCCTGCTGATAGGCGCGGTAGAGCGCCGATACGGCTTCGGCGGCGACCGGGCTCGCGGTGGCGACTTCCTGCATGTCCTGACCGGTCAGGCCGCTGTCGCGGAAAAGCGGGTCGGCGAAGACCTCGCGCAGGGCCGTCAGCGCCATCGCCTCGTCGTCGCCGGCAAGGCTCCTGAGTTCGACGTCATAGACTTCGGCGAGCTTCAGCAGGATCTGCGCCGACATGGGGCGCTGGTTGCGCTCGATCAGGTTGAGGTAGCTCGCCGATATGCCGAGATCGGCGGCCATGCGGGCCTGGGTCAGATTCAGTTCGCGCCGCAACCGCCTGACGCGCGGGCCCGCAAAGACTTTTTTTTCCTGCGCCATGGCCGGACCTCCTTCGGCAAAGCCGGTACGGGAGCATGATAATTTACAACCTTTACATTCACAAAGATTTTTAGCGTTAATTCTGTAATGATATTTACTTTAATAGTTTCAAAGACTTAGGAATGTTTTGGACTTTTGACTGTCGCGGATGTATGACCGCGCCAATTCCAAAATAGCGGAGGCATCGAGCATGAGCCAGTCGACAGCCACGGCCAATGCAGGCGGCATCAACGTCCGCGGCCAGATCAAACCGGGCTATGAGCGCGTCCTGACCGCCGAGGCGCTTGCCTTCGTCGCCGATCTGGAGCGCCGCTTCGGCGCCCGCCGCCGCGAGCTGCTGGCTGCCCGCGCCGAGCGCCAGAAGCGCTTCGATGCCGGCGAGCTGCCGGACTTCCTGGCCGAGACCCGCGAAATCCGCGAGGGCGACTGGAAGGTCGCGCCGATCCCGAAAGACCTGCTCGACCGCCGCGTCGAGATCACTGGCCCCGTCGACAACCGCAAGATGGTCATCAACGCGCTCAACTCCGGCGCGCAGTCCTACATGACCGACTTCGAGGATGCGGCGGCGCCGAGCTGGGACAACATGATCGGCGGGCAGATCAACCTCATCGACTATTGGGACGGCAAGATCGGCTTCACCGACGAGGCGAACGGCAAGACCTACAATGTCGCCGACAAGCACGCGGTGCTCAACGTCCGTCCGCGCGGCTGGCACCTCGAAGAGGCACATGTCGAGATCGACGGCCAGGCGATGTCCGGCTCGCTGTTCGATTTCGGCCTCTATTTCTTCCACAACGCGAAGAAGCTGAAGGCCCATGGCACCGGCCCCTATTTCTACCTGCCGAAGATGGAGAGCCACAAGGAAGCGCGGCTCTGGAACGACGTCTTCGTTCACGCGCAGAAGGTGCTCGGCATCGCGAACGGCTCGGTCAAGGTCACCGTCCTCATCGAGACGCTGCCCGCCGCCTTCGAGATGCACGAAATCCTTTACGAGCTGAAGGACCACATCGCCGGCCTCAACTGCGGCCGCTGGGACTACATCTTCAGCTACATCAAGCGCCTCGGAAAGAACCCGAACTACCTGCTGCCGGACCGCGCGCAGGTCGTCATGGGCAAGAACTTCCTCAACGCCTATTCGCTCCTCCTCGTGAAGACCTGCCATGAGCGCGGCGCCTTCGCGATGGGCGGCATGGCGGCGCAGATCCCGGTGAAGGGCGATGAGGCCGCGAACGAGGCCGCCTTCAACAAGGTGCGCGCCGACAAGGAGCGCGAGTCGACGAACGGCCATGACGGTACCTGGGTCGCCCATCCCGACCTCGTGCCGGTCGCCATGGAAATCTTCGGCAAGCTCACCGGCCCGAACCAGCTTGCGCGCCAGCGTCAGGACGTGAATGTCGGCCAGAAGGAACTACTCGAGCCGCATCAGGGCGAGCGCACCGAGGAAGGCATGCGCGAATGCTGCCGCGTCGGCGTGCAGTACATCGAAGCCTGGCTCGGCGGCCGTGGCGCGGTGCCGCTCTACAATCTGATGGAAGACGCGGCAACGGCTGAAATCAGCCGCACGCAGATCTGGCAGTGGCTCTATCACGCCGCGAAGCTCTCGGACGGCCGCACGGTCACGCCCGAGCTCTTCCAGAACGTGCTCGACGACGAAATGAAGACGCTGCGCGCCACTCTCGGCGAGACGCGCTGGGCGCAAGGCCATTTCGACGAGGCGATCCGCCTCTTCGCTGAAATGGCGACCGCCGAGGAATGCGAAGAGTTCCTGCCGCTGCCGGCCTACAAGCTGCTCGTCAGCCACGAGAACTGAGACCCGAGAATACCGACCCCGACTGTTGACCCCTGAGGACAGACCCATGAGCAACAAGACCTTCTACGACCTGATCCCGAGCGCGCCCAAGGGCCGTTTCGACAATGTGAAGCGCAACTACAGCGTCGAAGACGTTGAGAAGCTGCGCGGCTCCTTCCCGATCGAGTACACGCTCGCCACGCGCGGCGCGAACAAGCTCTGGGAAATGCTGAACTCCGGCGACTACGTGCATTCGCTGGGCGCCCTCTCGGGCAACCAGGCCATGCAGATGGCGCGCGCAGGCCTCAAGGCGATCTATCTCTCGGGCTGGCAGGTTGCCGCCGATGCGAACACCGCCGGCGCGATGTATCCCGACCAGTCGCTCTATCCCGCGAATGCCGGTCCGGAGCTCGCCAAGAAGATCAACCGCGCCCTGAAGCGCGCCGACGAGATCGAGCACTCGGAAGGCGGCGCGAAGCGCGACTGGTTCCTCCCCATCGTCGCCGACGCGGAAGCCGGTTTCGGCGGCCCGCTGAACTGCTTCGAAATCATGAAGGCCTATATCGAAGCCGGCGCTTCGGGCGTTCACTACGAAGACCAGCTCGCCTCGGAAAAGAAGTGCGGCCATCTCGGCGGCAAGGTTCTGATCCCGACCCGCGCGCATGAGCGCAACCTCAACGCCGCGCGCCTCGGCGCCGACGTCATGGGCACGCCGACCCTCATCATGGCGCGCACCGACGCCGAGTCCGCGAACCTGATCACGTCGGACATCGACGAGCGCGATCACGAGTTCATCGACTTCGACAAGGGCCGCACGGTCGAAGGCTTCTACCGCCTGAAGCCGGGCACGGGCGTCGATCATTGCATCAAGCGCGGCCTCGCCTTCGCGCCCTATGCCGACCTGCTGTGGTGGGAGACCTCGGTCCCGAACCTCGCCGACGCGAAGCGTTTCGCCGAAGCCGTCCGCAAGGAATATCCGGACCAGCTGCTGGCCTACAACTGCTCACCCTCCTTCAACTGGGAAGCGAAGCTCGACAAGGAAACCATCGCGAAGTTCCAGCGCGAAATCGCGGCGATGGGCTACAAGTACCAGTTCGTGACGCTGGCCGGTTTCCACCAGCTGAACCACGGCATGTTCGAGCTGGCCTCGGGCTACCGCGATCGCGGCATGGCGGCTTACTCGGAGCTGCAGCAGGCCGAGTTCGCTTCGGAAGCCAAGGGCTACACGGCGACGCGCCATCAGCGCGAAGTCGGCACCGGCTACTTCGACCTCGTCTCGCTGGCGGCCGCCGGCGGCGAAAGCTCGACGACCGCTCTCGGCGACTCGACCGAAGCCGCGCAGTTCAAGTCGGGCCACTAATCAGCCCCGACTTCCACGGATCGAGGCCGCGGAGAGCAATCTCCGCGGCCTTTTTCTTTGCAACGGGGCGCCGCGCTTTTTGCTATCAATGGCCAACGCCCAACACATCCCGGACCGAACATGACCTCACCCGCCACGACCGATCTTTCCGACGCCCATCCCGATATCCAGCATGCCGAACCGGTCTTCCGCGACTTCGGCGGCAAGCTCGCTTTCTCGGGGCCGATCACGACGTTCAAGACCTTCGAGGACAATCCGAAGCTGCGTCAGGCGCTGGAGGGGCCGGGCAATGGTCGCGTGCTGGTAGTCGACGGCGGCGGCTCGCTGCGTTGCGCGCTGTTCGGCGGCAATCTCGCCGTGCTCGCGGCGAAGAGCGGTTGGGCTGGCCTCGTCATCAATGGCTGCGTGCGCGACACGGCCGAAATAGCGGCCCAGCCCGTCGGCGTGAAGGCACTTGCCGCCCATCCGAAGCGCAGCGAGCGCAAAGGAGCCGGCGAATATGATGTCGTGGTGAATTTCGCGGGCGTGACCTTTCGCCCCGGCGAATATCTCTATGCGGATGGCGACGGCATCGTGGTCAGCGCGACCAAAATAGACTGAGACTTGCGGCGGAGGCCGCGCGGATCATTTCCGCGCCGCTTCCACAATCTCCTGCACATAGGCAGGAAGCGCGAAGGCCGCCTTGTGAACTTCCGGCGTGTAGTAGCGCGTCTTGAAATTCGCTTCCTCGAAACGATGTTCCAGCGCTTCCAGCGTCACGGCCTTGACGAACTCGTCATCCGTGCCGATGCCCATCGCCATGGGTCCGCCGACATAGGTCGGGATGGTGGCGAGATAGCAGCTGCTGAACTGGAAGATGCGGTGGAACTTCGAGATGGTGCTCGCAAGCTCCGCCGGCTGCAGGAACGGCACGCCGTTCTGCGTCACCATGATGCCGCCTTCGGTGAGGCGGCCCTTGGCATTGCGATAGAAGCTTTCCTCGAAGAGCACCGCGCCGGGACCGACGGGATCGGTCGAGTCGACGATGATGACGTCGTAGTTTTCGCCCTGCCCTTCGACGAATTTCGAGCCATCGGCGAAAACGAGATCGAGGCGCGGATCGTCGAAGGCACCTGCCGAGATCATCGCCAGGTGAGCCTTCGAGAAATCCGTCACCGCCGGGTCGATCTCGACCATGGTGATTTTCTCGATACCATTGTGCCGCGCGGCCTCGCGCAGGATGCCGCCATCGCCGCCGCCGATGATAAGGAGCTTCTTCACATTGCCATGCGCCAGCACAGGCACATGGGTCATCATCTCGTGATAGACGAACTCGTCGCGCTCCGTCACCTGCGTGGCGCCGTCCAGCGCCATCATCCGGCCGAAGGTCGGATTGTCGAAAATGACGAGGTGCTGGTGGTCGGTCGCCTCTTCGAAAAGAACGCGGTCCGCGCGATAGGCGGTGCGAAGCCCTCCCTCTTCATGGAGGGTCTCCGTCACCCAGCGCGGACCGTTCTTTTCGTCAGTCATCAGACCATACCCTGGCCGCGGTGCAGTTCTTCGACACGGATATTGGAAGGCCCGAAGGCTTCCTGCAACACGGCGATCGAGTTGCGCGGTTCAGCCTCGCCGCACATGAAGACGTCGAGCGCGGCATAATCCGCCTCGGGCCATGTGTGGATCGAGATATGGCTTTCCGACAGCACCGCCACGCCCGACACGCCGCCATTGGGCGTGAAGTGGTGGAGATGGATATGCAGCAGCGTCGCCTTCGAGACTTCGACGCAGCGGATCAGCGTCTCCTCGATATGGGCGAGATCGTCCAGACGGCTCGCGCCGATCAGGTCGATGATGAGATGCGTGCCGGCAAAACGCACGCCGTCGCGCTCAATGAAGAAATCCTTCCGCTCTTCGGCATGCGGACGCGGTCCTTCGGACAGCGTCTCGACATCGCCGAGATCGGCAGCGTGATGAGGGAACTCGAGAACTTCCGCCTGGGTCTTCCTTGAATCGCGATTCAAGTCGATCCCCAATTGGAAGAGGGCGCGGGGCTCGGACATGGCCTCTCTCCAACCAGTAGATGACCGGGCTTGCCGAACGCTTTCCGCAACGACGGAATTATCCCTTCCGGGATGCGCCGGGGCCCATGAAACAAAAGCTTTCTTGAAGAAACGCTTCGCTAGGTTTTTGCCGAGTGCGGGGCGGTCTCGCCCGGCCTGTCCAGCTTTGCAGGACGGCTCGGCTTTAATCCGGGGCGTTAGCCCCTCAGACTATAATCCGGCATATGCATTCTCCCTCGAAACCCAGCGGGTTTTGCCTGATGCGGCAGGCCGCCAAACTTTCCAAAAGAGACGCGTACGCCGTTACCTGACCAGTCTGGCACGAGGCACGTGCGATTGCGTTTCGAGCGCTCATGTAAATGACGCGGTGCAGCGTGTCAATGAAAACCTAGGAAAACTGCCGCTTCGACGTGCAAATTTCACAATTCTTGCGCATCGCGGGCGGCATGCGCTTCCGTTGCAACCTTGCGAGAGACTCTCAAAAATTGAACGGCGGGGCGAGGTACATATCCGCCCCGCCCCGCAGGTCCTTGAAAGATCAGCCGAAGTTGCGGGCTTGGGCGTAGCCGCCCATCCGCTGCGAGATGGCGAAGAATTCCTCGACCATGCCGTCGATGATCTCCTTCACCGGTTTCACCTCATGGATGAGGCCGACGGACTGGCCGGCAAGCGCAGGCGCCGCCTCCATATTGCCGCCGAAATAGACATCCATGATGTTCTTCAGAATGTCGGGCGGCATGCGGCCTTCTTCATGGATCGGGTCGAGCACCTTCGCCTTCAGCGCGCGAATGCAGGGCGTCGCCTTCTTGTTGAGGACGTAGGTTCCCGTTTCCTTCGAGTCGATGATCTTCTGCTTGTAGTTCTGGTGGACGGGGCTTTCGGCGGCGCTGACGAAGCGCGTGCCCATCTGCACCGCTTCCGCGCCCAGCGCAAAGGCGGCCGCCATGCCGCGTCCATCCGCGATACCGCCCGCCGCGATCAGCGGCACGTCGACAGCGGCGCGGATCGCCTGCAGCAGCACCAGCGTGGAGACTTCCTCTGGATTCTTGAAGCCGCCGCCTTCCGCACCTTCGACGACGAGCCCGTCAATGCCCGCTTCGGCGCATTTCACCGCCGCGTCGAGCGTCGGCACGGCGTGATAGACGGTGATGCCAGCATCCTTCAGCGGCGCGATGAACTTCGCGGGGCTTCCCGCCGAAGTCGTGACGAATTTCACGCCCGAATTGCAGACGAATTTCAGCATCGCGTCGTCGCGCAGGAACATGATCGGCAGGTTGACGCCGAAAGGAAGGCCAAGCTCGATCATCTTCATGATCTCGGCCTTGCAGTTTTCCGTTTCGCCTGACGACGTTTCGATTATCCCGATGCCGCCCGCCTTCGAGACGGCGGAGGCGAGCGGATAGCGGGCGATCCAGCCCATCGGCGCCTGGACGATTGGATATTTGGCGCCCGTATGGGCAAGCACGCGGTTCATGACAGTCCTCCCGTTTCATTCTTGATGGCTTTGAACGCGAGTAAGCCCGCTCGCGCGGCATCGCGCAATGGGAGGCAGTGTGGCACCTAAAGAAAAAGCGCGGGACCATTGCGATCCCGCGCTCATATCTCGCCATTCGAGGCGCCTTACTTGAAGTGCCCGTAAGCTTTGACCACCGCCTCGGCCAGCTCTTTATAAGCGCCTTCGACGCCGATCTTGATCTCGTCGAAGGCACTTTCGCCCTGCCCCGCGAGCACCTTGAACCGCTGCTGGAGCTTGCCCCGGTCGGTCTTGAGCTGAGCCAGCAAGCTCCGATAGCGCTTTTCGGCGGCCTTGAGCGCCCTCTTCGCCTCGCGCTCGGCCTTGTCGATGTCGCGCGAGATCGTCTTGACCTGAGCTTCGAGCGCCTTCTTGGCCTTGGCCTGTTCGGGCGAAAGCTTCGCGGTCTTTGCCGCCGTCTTGCGCGGCTTTGCCGGTGCCGCCGCCTTGGCCCCGGTCGCGGTCTTCGCCTTTGCAGGCGCGCGCTTCGCCACTTTCTTCACTGGCCGGGCCTCCGTCGGCCCCGCGCCCGCGGCGGCACGTGCGGCCGCGCTGCGTGGCGCCTTGCGTGCAGTCGTCTTTCGTCTCTCCGCCATGATCATCCCCGATGAAGATTTGGCGCCGAACGTCCCGTGCCGATCGGCAAGACGGAAAGAGTGCCGACAATGCATGGATCAATCAAGCGAAGGCTTGTCGCGCCCTCGCCTCAACCGGCGGCGAGATAGTCCAGGCAACCCGCTTCGCGCAGCGCCGGAGCGATCCGCTCGCGCGCGGGCTCGCTCAGAGCGCGGAAGCGCGTGCGCAACTCCGCAAGACATTTCGCCTGATATTTGAACGCGCCCTGTTCATAAGTCATGCCGAGCGCAACAAAGGAGAAGGTCTCCGCGCCCTTCTTCAAAGCCGCCTCGTTGGCGACGAGGAAGGGGAAATAGACTTCGCCCGCCATGCCAAGAAGCCCTTTCACCGCCGACGAAAGCGGCGCCGCCGGATCGCGCCACTCGCCTTCGACGCCCGACGCATCGTCAAGCTGCGCCAGCCAGCGGAATGTGTAGGGCGCGGTTTCGCGCATGAGATCGGCAGGCGTCGGATCGACCGCGAGCTGCGAGAGCTGGCCCATCCAGCTGAAATCGGCCAGCGAAGGCCGGGAGCCGAAGAGATAGGGCTCTTCCGTCACATGAGCTTCGAGCAGGGCGAGCACACGCCGCGCCGTTTCCTCGATCAGCGACTGGTTCGCCGCCGTGCAGCCCACAAGCGCCATGCGCCCGATCTGCCGCGCAGCGAACTGAGCCGCATGCGCCTTGATCGAAGAATGGCCACGCCCGGCGAGCCTGTCGAAAGCGAGCCATTCAGACATCTGCTTCTGGTCGCGCTCGCGGAACCAGCGATAATGGAACATCATCTTGGTGCCCCACTCATCGGCCATGTCCTCGAGCAGAAAGGCCAGAAAGGCCTGCCCCTCGTCGTCGGGCACGATCGAGCGCTGACCGGGATGGGCCCTCTCGAGGTCGAAAATCATCGGCGTCGAGTCATTGCGCAGCGAACCGTCCGGAAACTGAATGATCGGGATGACAGCGGGCTTCACATTGGCAATTTCGTAAGCGTTTCTGTCGTTCAATTGCACCCAGACATGCGGAAGCCGCCTGTAACGCAGGACGGCCCGCATTTTCATGGAATAGGGTGAGCCGAGCCCCCCGAGAATCCGATAGGTGCCACTGTTCATGATACTTCTCCTCCCCAATTCCTGCGGGCGCTGCGGCAGGCGCGCTCCGCTTAATGGGAAACATTAACATGACTTCAGGACGCCTGACGAGTGGCAGCGAACGGACGGTCATGCTCATCCACGGCATGTGGAGCCGCCCCGATGTCTGGACGAATTTCCGGCTCTATTTCGAGCATCGGGGTTATCGCGTGCTGACGCCCGCCCTGCGCCACCGCAGCGCCGGGTCAGGCGGCGACGTTCACCCCGACCTCGGCTCGACAAGCCTGCGCGATTACGCCGACGACCTCGAAGCCGAGATTCTCCAGCTCGACGAACCCCCCTTCGTCATCGGTCATTCGATGGGTGGCCTGCTGGCGCAGATGCTCGCCGCGCGCGGCCTCCTCCGCGCGGGCGTCCTGCTCGCCTCCGCGCATTGCGGCCCTCTCGTCGCGGTCAATTCTCATGTCGCGCGCATCTTCGCCGGCACCATGCTCCGGCGCCGCTTCTGGACGAAGCCTCAGCTCCCCTCTTACAAGACGATGCGCTGGGGCGTTCTCAACGGATGCTCCGAAGAAGACGCGAGAGATCTCTACGCGCGGCTCGTTCCGGAGTCGGGCCGCTCTCTGGCCGAAATCGCCTTCAACTATCTCGATCGGCACCACAGCTCGCTCGTTCGGCGTGAACAGGTGAACTGCCCGCTCCTCTTCCTCACCGGGCGGCACGACCGCATCACCGCGCCCGGTCTTGCACGGCGCAACGCGGAATATATCGGTCCGATGGCCCGCTTCGAACTGCTGCCGGGCCATGCCCATTGGCTTCCGGGCGAGGATGGCTGGCAGAGGATCGCCGAACGCGCCGCGCTTTACCTCGAACACGAGGCCGCGCACATCGCCACCGAGGCTCAAACGAAAGCGGGCGCTCTTTCGAGAGCGCCCGCTCGCTGGTGGCCGCTGCCGGCCTGATTATTCCGCAGCGCGCGAAACGGGAGCAGGCCTGTGCCCGCGCACGAGCCTGCCCGGCAGCGCGCCCGTGTGCTCGCCGTTGCGATAGATGATCTCGCCCGAGCAGATCGTCGCAACATAGCCGTCCGCTTCCTGCATCAGGCGCCGCGCGCCGGAGGGCAGGTCGTAGACCATGTGCGGCGGACGCAGTTGCAGCCGCTCGAAGTCGATCACATTGATGTCCGCCTTCATGCCCGGCGCGATAAGACCACGATCGAGAAGGCCAACGGCCTCCGCCGTGTCGCGCGTCTGGCTCTTCACCACGAAGGGAAGATCGAGCCTTTCGCCCCGCGTCCGGTCCCGGCACCAATGCGTCAGCATATAGGTCGGCACGCTCACATCGCAGATCGCGCCGACATGCGCGCCGCCATCGCTCAGGCCGAACAGGGTGTTTGGGCTCCGCATCATGGTCAGCGTGTTGTCGAGGTTGAACTCGAAATAATTATGCAGCGGGAAGAAGAGGAAACCCGTGCCGCCATTCGCCGTCAGAATGTCGTAGACGATTGCGTCGGGATTCTCACCCGTCGCCTTCGCCCGCGCGGCGATGCTCTCTTCCGGCGCCGGTTCGTAATTCGGCGGATCGCCGAGATCGAACATCTTGTGATAGGCGCCCGCGAGCGAATTGACGAAGGGGTGCCCCGCTTCCGGTGCCTCGGCCAGAAGCTTCTCGCGGAATACGGGCTCCAGCATGATCGCCACGCGCTCGGCGAGCGGCAGATGCGCGATCTTCTGATAGGAAGGCCGCGTGACGAAGGGATGGACCGAGCCCTGAAGCCCGAGCATCAGCCCCACCGGCCGCCCCTGCACCTGCGCCTTGATCGGAAGACCAGCATCGGCCGCCTTGTCGAGACGCGCCATCAGATCGCGCCACTGGTTCGGGATCACATCGGCCTGGACCATCGAAAAGCTCAAGGGACGGCCGGACACCTCAACCAGCTTTTCGACGAGGTCGAACTCATGATCGAACTCGCGGAAATCCGACACCCATTGCAACACGCCCGCACCCGCTTCGCGCAGACCTTCGGCAATGGCGATCATTTCCGCATCCGCCGCGCCGACCGTTGGCGTCAGGTCGCCATCGGCCGTCCGGTGCACCATGGTGCGCGTGGTCGAGAAGCCGATGGCGCCGGCCTTGATCGCCTCACGTGTCAGCCGCTTCATCTCGGCAATTTCCGTCTCCGTCGCAGGCTCGCGCTTCGCGCCGCGCTCGCCCATCACATAGACGCGCAACGCGCCATGCGGCACCTGCGTCACCACGTCGATGTCATGCGGCACTTTCTCGATCGCATCGAGATAATCTGCAAAGCTCTCCCACTCCCATGAGAGTCCCTCATGAAGCGCCGCGCCGGGAATATCCTCGACGCCTTCCATGAGCCGGATGAGCGTGTCGTGATCGGTCTTGCGCACCGGCGCGAAGCCGACGCCGCAATTGCCCATGATGACCGTCGTCGAGCCGTGAATGGATGAAGGCGTCATCCGGTTGTCCCAGGTAACCTGCCCATCATAATGGGTATGGATGTCGACCCAGCCGGGTGTGACGAGGAGGCCCTTCGCGTCGATTTCCTCCCTGCCTTGCGCAGAGACGTTACCCACCTCGACGATCACGCCCTTGTCGATGGCGATATCGGCGCCGCGCGGCGCGCCTCCCGTCCCGTCGACAACCGTTCCGCCACGGATAACCAGATCGACCTGGCTCATGCCTTCCTCCCAAAATTCCTGATGCGCGTTTCTGATGTCTCGTTGCGTCCAGTCTAACGCTCAGGGCCCACGCCGCAAGAAAGCGACGCCGGGCGACGCCGGTTAACCACCATTCGTTAAACTTATACTAAAACTGAAACGCGAATTTCACCTGCCCTTAAGGGGCGGCCCCTTAACAGAAGAAAGCCCCAGTCAGTCAGCGTTACGGTCCCAGATGTCCACCAAGCCTCCCGGCATACAGCCCCAGACCAATGTTGGAAGCGCCAGCGGCAGCAGGCCGAAGGACGCCAGAGCGGCGGATGGCGGAGCGCAGGGCCCCAAGATCGTCGAGGGCAAGCGCATCCCGCAGGAGTTGCTCGCGCGGATCGAGGAACTTCACCGGCGTTATCTGCTCCGCAAGCCCAATGGCTGGCGCGCCCATCTTCGCGATTGCGACCTCAGCGGCCTCGACTTGCGCAACCTCAATTTCTGCGAGGCGCAATTCGTCTCCTGCAATTTCGCCAATGCCGATCTGGAAGACGCAAAATTCTCCCGCGCCGATCTCTTCAGCGCCAATTTCGACCACGCCAATCTGACCCGCACGAATTTTGACGGCGCCGATCTGCGCGGCGCGCAGTTCGAAGGGGCAGAACTCAACGCCGCGACGCTCGACGGCGCCAATCTCGGCCTCGGCGTCGTCTTCAAGCATGGCGCGGACAGCAGCATTCGCCAGAGCGTGTCGAGTTTCAAAAGCGCGAATTTGCGCGGCACCAATCTGTCCGGCGCAAAGCTCTCCGGCGCGAGCTTTGAAGGCGCGGCGCTCGACCGCGTCAACCTGAAGGGCGCCGATCTCCGCGACACGAAATTCGCCGGCGCAAAGCTCGTCGACGTACTGCTCGCCGCGGCCAATCTCGACGACGCGGATCTGCGCGAAGCGATCATGGACGAAGACACCTTCAAGCGCACTGAACTCTCGGGCGCGCGGCGAACCCGCCGGGCCCCGGCGCCCGAACGGCTCGAAGAAATCCTCGCCGCCCATATTCTGTGGATTCACTCCGACCGTCGCGAAGGCATTCGCGCCGACTTCACGGACACCTTTCTTGGCGGCTGCAATCTCGCGGGCCGTATCCTCGCCGGCGCGAAATTCGAACGCGCGATCCTCACCGACGCCAATCTCCAGGGTGCCATCCTCGCCGCCGCAAATCTCCGCGGCGCGGTGTTGACCGGCGCAAACCTCTCCCGCGCCGACCTCCGCGGCGCGGACCTCCGCGACGCGGACCTCAGCGGCGCAAAGCAGGACCGCGTTCTCACCGGCAATCTCGACGGCACCTCACTCGCGACGCGGCGTGCCTAGAGTTTGGAAGAAAAAAAGTTCCGAAACCTATTTGAACGTTCGTTCATCTTCCATCGATGGCTGCAAATTTATTTGCAGGACCGGGCATCCATCAGGATGAACTGTGGTATCCGATTGCGGCTGATAGCTCAGTATAAGATATGCGCGATTTATCGATTTTGTTTTCGTCCCAGCAAGAACGACCGCAGCTCTCGCAAGAGCCTCATCAATCAGGGGCTCGTCCGTGCAGATGGCCAATATCAATTCATCATAAGCGCCGATCTGCACCCTCAACATCTTCTGATCTTTTTTCAGCACTTTGTCATTTAGAGCCTCGGCCACCCCTGATGCGTCCCACAGCGCCCATTCGTCAACCGTTGGATCTTGGTCCATCCTTCGCTTGTGGTTTCGCTTAACAACTTTTTCGTTAACTAGCTCTGTTACCTCAATTCCGATACGTCGATTGTCGACGGTCCGCAAAAGAACGTCCGGTGGATCAGATGTGATGCTCGCCAAGTCACCAGACAAATCTTCACCTGCTGCGACCAAAAAATTGCGCAAGACCCGTGCGACTTTTCTTTCAGCCCGAGGCTTATCAATTTTCCACTCCCAGTAATCAGCGTAGCCACGACTCCTTGATCTGGCCTCTCGCATCAGGCCTACGACTTCTGACCAGTCCGGTTCATTTGGATCTTGTTCAGACATAAATCTGTATCCCAAATGGTTCTCGAACATTCTCTGTTCAGAGCCGAAAGCTGATCCGTCCAACCTCGGCGAGTTCTTCCGCCGAAAGCTCCCATTCGCCTGCCTTGACGTTCAGCTCGACCTGTTCCGGCTTCGTCGCACCGGCAATCACGCTGCCGACATGGGCTTGCGAAGCGAGCCAGCCGAAGGCGAGGTCGAGAAGCGTGTGCCCGCGCGATGCTGCAAAGGTTTCGAGCTTTTCGACAATGTCGAAATTGGCGTCTGTGAGAATGGATTTCGCACGATCGCCCCAGAGCATGAGACGCGCGTCGCTCGGACCACCCTGCCCGCGCTTGTACTTGCCCGTCAGCATGCCGCTCGCCAGCGGAAAGTAGGGAAGCACACTTGCGCCATATGCCTTCGCGGCGGGCACCACTTCCTGCTCGATCTTGCGGTCGAGCAGATTGTAGTGGTTCTGCGCGGTGATGAACTTCGGGAAACCGTTCTTCTCGGCGACATACCAGGCCTCGACGATTTGCCACCCCGACAGGTTCGACGAGCCGATATAGCGGACCTTGCCCGCCCTTACAAGATCGTCCAGCGCCGAGAGTGTTTCCTCGATCGGCGTCTCGGGATCGGGAAAATGAAGCTGGTAGAGATCGATATAATCCGTACCCAGCCGTTTCAGGCTCGCCTCGACCGCATTCATGATGTAGCGGCGCGAACCGCCCTTCATGTACTCGCCATCGCCCATGGCCATGCCGAATTTCGTCGCCAGCACGACATCCTTGCGCCGCGCGCCCAGCGCCTTGCCGAGCATCGTTTCCGATCCGCCCCTGTTGCCGTAGATATCGGCCGTGTCGAAAAGCGTGATGCCGAGGTCGAGCGCGCGATGCACCACTGCGTCCGTCTGGACCTGATCGCACTTCATCCCGAAATTGTTGCTGCCCAGGCCAACTGCGGAAACCTTGAGACCGGACCTTCCAAGTGTCTTCATTCGCATGAGCGTTACTCCCCAATGTCGGCAAGGCGTGAATACGGATGAGCTAAGTCTAGCGCCTTTCGCGACGCACAATGGATGACAGTTCTGTCAGTAGTCGCTCTTGCGCCGCGATTGCACCTCCGGGGCAAAATCTTTAGACTCCGGAATTAGGGCAATTACCCTAAAACAGAAGGCGGCCGCAAAAGAGCCCCCAAGGGCCCGGCGAGCGCGCCTGTCTCAGGAGGAGGAGACGGCCAATGAAATTCACCTGGTTCAATCTGATGCCATGGCCCTATCTACCGGACGACTTCCGCGAGAAGCATCGTTCGGTGTGGGTCGATATCGACTCGAAACTCTTCGATCCCGCGAAGAGCCACGACGTCTACAACTCGCATATGGACCTGCTCGAATACGCCTCGACGCTCGGCTTCGACGGCATCGGCGTCAACGAGCATCACCAGAACGCCTATGGCCTCATGCCGTCTCCGAACATCATCGCGGCGGGCCTCGCGCGGCGCACGAAGGATGTAGGCCTCGTCGTGCTGGGCAATTCCATCGCGCTCTACAATCCGCCGGTGCGCGTCGCGGAAGAGTTCGCGATGCTCGACTGCATCTCCGGCGGCCGCCTCGTCGCGGGCTTTCCGGTCGGCACGTCGATGGACACCAATTATTGCTACGGCCAGATCCCCGCGCTCACGCGCGAGAAATACAGCGAAGCGCACGACCTCATCAAACGCGCCTGGGACGAACCGGAGCCCTTCGCCTTCAACGGCCGCTATAACAAACTGCGCCATGTGAACATCTGGCCGCGGCCGATCCAGAACCCCATGCCGATCCATATTCCCGGCGGCGGCTCGGTCGAGACCTACGACTTCTGCATCGACAACACCTACTCCTATTCCTACCTCTCATTCTCCGGCTATATCCGCGCCAAGGCGCTGATGCAGGGCTATTGGGACCGCGTCGCCGAGCGCAATGCGCCCGATGCTTCGCCCTATCGCGCGGGCTTCGCCCAGACGATCTGCGTCGCCGAAACGGATGAGGAAGCAGAACGTCTCTACTCGGAGCATGTGAGCTACTTCTACAACCGCTGCCTCCATGTCTATGGCGGTTTCGCGGACGCGCCGGGCTACCGCACGATCAAGACGATCCAGACGGGCGCGCTGTCGCAATACGCACCGCCCGGCGAAGGCGGTTACAGCAACCTCACCTGGAAAGATCTCACCGAGCAGGGCCATGTCATTGCGGGCAGCCCCGAGACGGTGCGCCAGCGCATGGAAGAGCTCATCAAGGGGCTCAATGTCGGCAACATCTTCTGCCTTCTCCATGTCGGCAACATGCCGAAGGAGAAATGCATGTATTCGACGAAGCTCTTCGCCGAAAAGGTCATGCCGAAACTCCGCAACATGTTCCCCGAGTATGCGGACGACAACCGCTTCTGGTGCAAACCGCTCGCGAAGCAGGCGACGCCTGGCGTCAGCGCGAATGAAATGAATATGGCCGCCGCCGTCGGAGGGAAGGACTGATGGAAACGAAGACGCTCGACACACACCACGTCCCCGTCCGCTATTTCGAAGGCGGAAAGGGCCAGCCCCTGGTCTATCTCCACGGCGCAGGCGGCGCGCTCGCCGAAGATCCGCTGCTGGCGAAGCTCGCGCAGAAGTATCACGTCTATGCGCCGCTTCTGCCGGGCTATGGCGACTCGCAGGAATGCGGCGAGTTGCGCGACATGCTTGACGTCACGCTGCATACCGCAGATGTCGTCGCGGGGCTTGGCCTGAAAGACCCGATCCTTGTCGGCCATTCGATGGGCGGCATGATCGCCGCCGAAATGGCCGCCGTGGCGCCGAATGATT
>DAIEIL010000036.1 GCA_027352645.1 Rhodobiaceae bacterium
AACCGCGTCGATCTCTATCTCCAGCCGATCGTCGGCCTGCCCCAGCGCAAGGTCCGCTACTACGAAGGCCTTTCGCGGCTCCGCTCGGAGCGCGGCGCGCTCATCATGCCGCGCGACTATATGCGCGTGGCCGAACCCGCCGGCATGATGCCGACCGTCGACAACATTCTGCTCTTCCGCTGCATTCAGGTCGTGCGCAAGCTCGCCCAGCGCAACAAGAACGCGGGCGTCTTCTGCAACATCTCCGCCTTCTCGTTGCTCGACGGGGATTTCTTCCCACAATTCGTCGAATACATGCAGCACAATCAGGATCTCGCGCAGCACCTGATCTTCGAGTTCAGCCAGCAGACCGTGGATGGCATGGGCCCGATCGAGGAAGAGAGCATGAGAGCGCTGGCCGATCTCGGCTTCCGCTTCTCGATGGATCAGGTGACGAGCCTCAAGATCAATGCGGCCGAGCTTCACGACCGCAACTTCCGCTTCATGAAGATCTCGGCTGCGACGCTGATCGACGGCGATCACAGCTCGGCCGACATTCACGCCTCCGACATTCGCGAGGTTCTGCGCCGCAACGGCATTCAGCTCATCGTCGACAAGATCGAGACGGAGCGCGAAGTCGTCGATGTGCTCGACCTCAATGTCGAATATGGACAGGGCTATCTCTTCGGCGAGCCGAAGCCGGTCCGCGAAGAAGTGACCCGCCAGTCGATCGACGCGGCCATCGCGGCAGCCGCCTGATCCCACCCCCAAAAGTGCCGTCATGGCCCGGCTTGTCCGGGCCATCCACGTCTTTGCCTGGAGCGCCGAACCGCCAAGGCGCGGGAGGCCCCAAATGGAACCCCTCGGTTGACAGGGCGGGACCCACGGCTATCTTGCCCGCCTACACCCACCCCCGAGGGAGCCGCCCCATGAGCACCGCCCAACTCAAGTCCGTCATCGAACGCGCCTTCGACGAGCGCGATCAGGTGAATACGGGCACCAAAGGCGAAGTGCGCGAGGCGGTCGAGACCGCGCTCAACCTGCTCGACAAGGGCGAGGTCCGGGTGGCCGAGAAGATCGGCGGCAACTGGGAAGTGAACCAGTGGCTCAAGAAGGCTGTTCTGCTCTCCTTCCGCCTGAACGACATGGGCCTCATCGCGGGCGGCCCCGGCGACAACACCCATTGGTGGGACAAGGTGCCGTCCAAGTTCGAAGGCTGGGGCGAGGCCGAGTTCCGCAAGGCCGGTTTCCGCGCCGTGCCGGGCGCCATCGTCCGCCGCTCGGCCTATATCGCGCCGAGCGTTGTGCTGATGCCCTCCTTCGTGAACCTCGGCGCCTATGTCGACGAGAGCACCATGGTCGACACATGGGTCACGGTCGGCTCCTGCGCCCAGATTGGCAAGAACTGCCACCTTTCGGGCGGCGTCGGCATTGGCGGCGTTCTGGAACCGCTGCAGGCGAACCCGGTCGTCATCGAGGATAATTGCTTCATCGGCGCGCGCTCGGAAGTCGTCGAAGGCGTGATCGTCGGCGAGGGCTCGGTGCTCTCCATGGGCGTCTTCATCAGCGCCTCGACCAAGATCATCGACCGCGCCACCGGCGAGATCCACATCGGCAAGGTGCCGCCCTATTCGGTCGTCGTGCCGGGCTCCCTGCCGGGCCGCGCCAACCCGGATGGCTCGCCCAGCCCCAGCCTCTATTGCTGCGTCATCGTCAAGACGGTGGACGCCCAGACGCGCTCCAAGACCTCGATCAACGAGCTGCTGCGCGACTGAGGCCGTCATTTGACGGTTTTTCAGGGGCGCGGTACACGGGATGACCATGACCGCAGCCTATGACCCGCTTGAGATCGCCGTCGAACTGATCCGCTGCCCCAGTGTGACGCCCAGGGACGAGGGCGCGCTGGCGACGCTGGCGGGCTATCTCGCGCCACTCGGCTTTTCCTGCGAGCGCATGCACTTCACCGACGAGGGCACGCCCGACGTCGACAATCTCTATGCGCGGCTTGGGTCCGGTGGCCCCCATTTCTGCTTTGCTGGCCATACCGATGTCGTGCCCGTGGGCGACGCCGCCGCGTGGTCGGTCGATCCCTTTGCGGGCGAGATCAAGGCGGGAAAGCTTTTCGGGCGCGGAGCCGCCGACATGAAGGGCTCGATCGCGAGCTTCGTCGCCGCCGCCTCTCGCCTCGTGCGTGAAGGCAAGCTCATCGACGGCGAGGGTTCGATCAGCCTCCTCATCACCGGCGACGAGGAAGGCCCCGGCATCAACGGCACGAAGAAGATGCTTCAGGCGCTCAGCGCGCGTGGCGAAAAGATCGACCATTGCCTCGTCGGCGAGCCGACATGCGTTTCGAAGCTCGGCGACATGATGAAGATCGGCCGCCGCGGCAGCATCAATGGCTGGCTCACGGTGCGCGGCACTCAGGGCCATGTCGCCTATCCGCATCTCGCCGACAATCCGATCCCGCGCCTTCTCGAAATGCTGCGCCGCCTTGACGCCCGCGTGCTCGATCAGGGCAACGCACATTTTCAGCCGTCGAATTTCGAGATCACCTCGGTCGATGTCGGCAACGAGACGACCAACCTCATTCCCGGCACCGCGCGGGCGATGATGAACATCCGCTTCAACGACGAGCATACGGGCGCGTCGCTCGAAGCCTGGATGCGCGGCGTCTTCGATCAGGTCGTGCAGGAGATGGGTGGAGCTTACGAGTTCAGGACGCAGATTTCGGGCGAATCCTTCATCACACAGCCCGGCTCCTTCTCGGCCCTTATCGCCGATGCGATCACGACGGTGACGGGCCTCGCACCGGAGCTTTCGACGAGCGGCGGCACGTCGGACGCGCGCTTCATCCGCGCTTATGCGCCCGTCGTCGAATTCGGCCTCGCCAACCAGACCATGCACAAGGCCGACGAGCATGTGCCCGCCGAGGATATCGGCCGCCTAGCGGATATCTATGAGACGATCCTCAGGGGCTATTTCGCAGGCGCCGTCGCGTCATGAGCGCGAATGAGATTGTGCGAAGCCTGACGGGCGCATGGCATATCGCGCGGCGCGATCCGGATGCCGCGCAATATTTCGACCTTTCAGCCCGCGGTTTCTTCCGCTCCTTCGCGGCGCTGGCAATCGCGCTGCCGCTCATCCTCATCGCCAGCGTCGCGCTCTGGCGCATGGGGCAGACGATCGACGCCATCGGCGATGTCGATTTTTCATCCTTCGCCACGGTGCAGATAGGCGGCGAAGCGCTGACCTGGGTCATCTATCTCGCCGTCATGACGCAGGTGGCGCGCCATCTCGAACTCGGCTCGAACTACAGCGCCTATGTCATCACCTTCAACTGGGGTGTGCTGATGACATCGGGGCTCATGCTTCTGCCGCTGGGGTTTTTCCTCATCGGCATCATTGGCGACCAGTTCGCCGTCATGCTGACGCTGCCTGTCTTCCTGCTCGCCGCATGGTATCGCTGGCAGATCGCGCGCGAAGTGCTGGGCGCAGCGCCTTCGGCGGCCATGGCCATTCTCATTCTGGATTTCGTGCTGGGCGCGCTGCTCGATCAGCTATTGACCCGGCTGCTGCTGACGCCGATGGGCGCCTAGTCGTAATCCACTTTAAGCAGATAGAGCCCGTCCGGCGGCGCGACGGGACCGCAGGCGGCGCGGTCGCGGGCTTTCAGAGCGCGTTCGAGATCGCGGGCGGTCCACTTTCCTTCGCCGACAAGCTTCAGCGAGCCGACCAGCGAGCGCACCTGATTGTGCAGGAAGGACCGCGCGCGGGCGATGATCTCGATTTCCTCGCCATAGCGCGACACCGACAGTTCATCGAGCGTCTTCACCGGCGACTTCGCCTGGCACTGCATGGAGCGGAAGGTCGTGAAGTCGTGCTTGCCGACAAGCACCTGCGCGGCCGCGTGCATCGCCTCCGCATCGAGCGGCTTGTGGACGAGCCAGGCCTGACCCCGATCGAGCGTCAGCGGGGCGCGGCGATTGACGATGCGATACATGTAGTGGCGGCGGGTGGCCGAGAAACGCGCCTCGAAATCGTCGCCGACTTCCTCGACCTCGACAATGGCGACGGGATGCGGACGCATATGCGCGTTGACCGCATCGCGCAGCGTGTCGGTGCGCACGGGCTCCGGCAGATCGACATGCGCAACCTGGCCCAGCGCATGGACGCCGGCATCGGTGCGGCCTGCGCCGTTCACGCGAATATCGGCGCCGCAAAAGCCCTTGAAGCCCGCCTCGAGTGCGTCCTGCACGGAACCGCCATCGGCCTGGCTCTGCCAGCCGACGAAATTCGTGCCGTCATATTCGATGGTGAGCTTGTAGCGAGGCATCAGGCGAGCCTTTCGCCGACCGTGAGCGCAAAGCCGCGCAGGAAATCGTCGGCCTTCATCGGCCCTTTGCCCGCGCGCTGCAACTCGCCGACATGGAGCGTGCCTTCGCCACAGGCAATCGTGATGCCGCCTTCGATGGACAGCACTTCGCCGGGCGCGCCGCTGCCCGCAACGGGCCTCGCGCGCAACACCTTGACGCGGACGGGCTTGCCGTCGCGCTCCACCTCGAAGAAGGCGCCGGGGAAAGGCGTGAGGCCCCTGATATGACAATCGAGGGACTTAGCGTCGCGCGACCAGTCGATGCGGGCTTCTTCCTTCTCGATCTTCTTCGCGTAGGTGACGCCTTCTGCCGATTGCGGCGCGGCATGGAGACCGCCGCGTTCGAGAGCCGCGAGCGCGCGCACCATCAGCGATGCGCCGATTTCGGAAAGCCTGTCGTGGAGGCCTCCCGCCGTCGCGTCCGGCGCAATGGCGACATGTTCGGCAAGAAGCACGGGCCCCGTGTCGAGGCCCACATCCATCTGCATCACCATGACGCCGGTTTCCGCGTCACCCGCCATGATGGCGCGCTGGATGGGCGCGGCGCCGCGCCAGCGGGGCAGCAGAGAGGCATGGAGATTGAGACAGCCGAGCCGCGGCGCCTCAAGCACGGGCTTGGGCAGGATGAGCCCATAGGCAACGACGACCGCGACATCGAGGTCGAGATCGGCGAAGGCCTTCTGCTCTTCTTCCGGCTTGAGCGAGACCGGCGTGCGGACGGGAATGCCGTGTTCTTCGGCGAAGCGATGGACCGGCGAAGGCTGCTCCGCCATGCCGCGGCCCGCCTTGCGCGGCGGCTGCGAATAGACGGCAACGACCTCATGGCCGGCGGCGATCAGCTCGGCCAGAACCGGAACGGAAAAATCGGGGGTGCCCATGAAGGCGAGACGAAGGGTCATGCGCGCCTTCTGCCGGCCCTCAGGCCGGTTCCTTTTCCTGGAACTTCTTCGCCTT
>DAIEIL010000037.1 GCA_027352645.1 Rhodobiaceae bacterium
ATTGCCGCGACGCCCGCACCCATGAGCCGCTCGCTTGCGGCGACGAGATCGGACCGCTTCCACTTGAGCAGCGGGCCGATCGGCACAAGGCAGAAAAGCGGAACCATCAGCGGCACGAAGGTCATGTTGAAGAAGGGCGCACCCACGGTGATCTTCGGCCCGCCCATCGCATCGAGGAAAAGCGGATAGAGCGTACCGATGAAGACGGCGGCCGCGGCCGCTGCCAACAGCAGGTTGTTCAACACCAGCGCGCCTTCGCGGCTCAGCGGTGCAAAAAGCCCCTCTGCCTTCAGAGCGGGCGCGCGCCAACCGTAAAGCGTGAGCGCACCGCCAATGAAGAAAACCAGAATGCAGAGAATCGCGATGCCGCGCGACGGATCGACAGCAAAGGCGTGAACCGAAGTCAGCACACCGGAGCGCACGAGGAAGGTGCCGACCAGCGACAGCGAGAAGGCGAAAATCGCCAGCAGGATGGTCCAGCTTTTCAACACGCCGCGCTTTTCCGCGACGATGGCCGAATGAAGGAGCG
Organism: Rhodobiaceae bacterium; assembly: GCA_027352645.1. Classification (GTDB taxonomy): domain Bacteria; phylum Pseudomonadota; class Alphaproteobacteria; order Parvibaculales; family Parvibaculaceae; genus Parvibaculum. The sequence goes on from DAIEIL010000037.1 coordinate 530, forward strand.
CGGTAGCGACGAGCCAAGGCATCAGCGAGGCATTTTCAACCGGGTCCCAGAACCAGAAGCCGCCCCAGCCCAGCGTGTAATAGGCCCACCACGAACCCATGGCGATGCCGACGGTCAGCGGAACCCAGGCGGCAAGCGTCCATGGCCGGACCCAGCGCGCCCAGCTCGCATCGACGCGGCCCTCGATCAGCGCGGCGATGGCGAAGGAGAAGGCCATGGAAAGGCCGACATAGCCCGCATAGAGGAATGGCGGATGGAAGGCGAGCGCCGGGTCCTGAAGGATCGGATTGAGGCCGTTGCCTTCGATGGGCGCTGGATCGAGCCGGAGGAAGGGATTGGATGTGAAGAGAATGAAGCCAAGAAAGGCGACACCGATCACCGCCTGAACGGACAGGACGCGCGCGCGAAGCGCGTCCGGCAGATTGCCGCCGAAAAGCGCGACCAACGCGCCATATAGCGAGAGGATCAGGACCCAGAGGACCATTGAGCCCTCATGGTTTCCCCAGACGCCGGCGATCTTGTAGATGAGCGGTTTGGCGGTATGCGAATTCTTCTCCACCAGCGCGACCGAGAAATCGGATGTGAGGAAGGCATGCATCAGCGCCGCAAAGGCAATGGCGATGAGCACGAATTGAGCCAGAGCGGCAGGCGCCGCAACCGCCATCAGCGCAGGGTCGCGCCGCTGCGCGCCGACCATCGGGACGACCATTTGCAGGAGCGCCACCGCCAGCGCAAGGACGAGCGCGAAATGGCCGAGTTCTACGATCATTGAGCCGCGCCTTTTTCTTCGTCCTGTTTCATCTGGCCTTCTTCCCACCGGCCCGATTTCTTTAGCGCCTTCGCGACCTCGGGCGGCATGTATTTCTCGTCATGCTTGGCCAGCACCGAGTCGGCGACGAAAAGACCGTCGGGCCCGATGGCGCCTTCGGCCACCACGCCCTGCCCTTCGCGGAAGAGATCGGGCACGATGCCGGTATAGGAGACCGTCACGGATTTCGAGAGGTCCGTCACCACGAATTTGATGGTGGCGGGGCCCGTATGCTCGACCGACCCCTTCTCGACGAGCCCGCCAAGGCGGAACCGGGTGCCCGGGCCAATGCCCTTTTCCACAACTTCGGTGGGGCTATAGAAAAAGACGATATTGTCGCGCATGGCGTAAAGCACCAGCCCGATCGCGATGCCGATAATGCCAAGGCCCAGCGCGATAAAGCCGGCGCGGCGCTGTTTGCGCGTCATGTTCTTCCTATCCCCGATTTCGAGACGCCGAAGGTATAGCCCAAGAGCGGGCGGTTCTTAACTGCAATTTGGTCGCGGGGTTATGTGGGCAGCCTTTCGCCATATTCAGACGGCGCCCCGGGCTTTCCAAAGGAAGAAAGGGGTCGCGAGAGACCGAGCGACGCCTGATCGATCAAAACCCCACGGACGCGCATGGGAAGGTCGAGCGGCCAGTTTCCGGCCTCGACAAGCAACCCGAATTCGCTCATCCGATAGACCGTGCGCCGAAGGATCACATTCGGATGGGTCGAGAGCCACTTCCCCCGCTCGGCAACATAGGCTGCGATCCATGCCTTCTCGCCTGCCCTGTCGGGTTCGCCATGCGCCTTCGACGTCCTGTCGCGAAGCGCACTCCATGAGCCGTGGACATGGCTGTCATAGATGACGGCAGCGGCGAGCGCGGTCGAAAGCCCCAATACGGCGGCAGCCTTCGTCGCAGGCGCCCAGTAGGCGCCATCGAAGAAACGATCCTGCGCCTCCTGCATCGCGGGATCTCCACCCGCTGCCTTCAGCACGGCGTGAAACGCCTGATCGCGGTCGAGGCTGAGGTCGATGGCGGCGAGCCTCTCCAGATAGGGCTTCAGCGCATTGGCGCGAGCAGCCTTTGGCGCATCGCAATAAGCCTTGATGAGGAGGTGGAGATTGCCGCTGCCGAGCGTCGTCTGCGAACGGCCATAGGTCAAATGCCCCGCATCGCCGGGAAGCAACGTCACCTGCGCATAGTCGCCGAGCGCTCGCCCCGTCTCGAAGATATTGACGATGGCCTGCGCCGTCTTTTTCTGAAGCTCCGAAAGCATGCCGCCCCCCTCTTGTGATCTGCATGCGGATCATAAGAGGGGGCAGCCAAACGGGGATAAATCAGGGGAGCGCTTTTTCCACTTCGTCGAGCCGGGCGAGCGCCAACTTGTCGGTGGCAAAGGTCTGCCGCGCCTTCGCAAGAGCCGCCTGCGCGTCCGGCTTCTTGCCGAGCACGCCATAGGCGCGAATGAGCCGCAGCCAGCCATCAATGTCGTTCGGCGATTTTTCGAGCCGTGCGGCAAGACCGCCGACCATGCCCTCGATCATCTTCTGGCGATCTTCGGGCGACATGCTCGCCGCCGCGCCAACCTGCGACGCATTCGGGCCGGGCGCATTGGCATTGGACGCGGCGGGGTTCTCAAGCTGGGCAAGCTCTGCCTCGAGGCTCGCGCGCCAGGGCGCATCCTTGGGCGCTGAGGCGAGAAGCGCTTTCCAGCGGGCGGTGGCGGCGTCCTTCTTGTCGTCCTCGACCTCGGCAGCGCCCAGATAATATTGCGCGCGCGGCTCATGCGTATCGAGCGCGGCAGCCTTCCTGAAATCCTCACGCGCCTCCGGCGAAAGACCACCCGCCGCGAAGACCCGGGCCTCGCCACGAGCCGCCAACCGCGCCGCGCTTTCGCCGCCCAGCGCAATCGCCTGCGACCAGGCATTCGCCGCGTCGTCATAGCGACGCTGGCGGATATAGGCGGGCGCCAGCACCTCCCAGCCGCGAACATCCTTGGGATCGGATTTCAGATGCTCTTCGACACGAAGCACCAGCGCATCGATGGGCAATTGCTCGACCGGTGCCGCCATGCGCTCCTTGAAAGGCTGGTCGGGAAGTCCCGGCGAACCGAGGGCGAGATAAAGGCCGAGCGAGAATACGGGCAAGGCAACCATGATCACGAGTGCGACGGCACGGGCCGAAAGTCCCGTGCGCACGCCCACATCGGCCCGCTCCTCTTCCAGCGCATCGGCGGCAGCGAGGAGACGGCGCGAAACCTCGACCTTCGCGGCCTCGCCTTCCGCGGGCTCAATCACGCCGCGTTCCACATCTCGCTCCACCTCGGCGAGCTGATCGCGATAAAGCGCAACCTCGCGCTCGGCCCCACTTGCCGCCTTTTTCCGGCGGAGAGGCCGCAGGACGCCGAGGATGACGCCGGCGGTCATCGCGGCGAAGAGGAACCAAAGCAGCAGGTCTGAAAGGGTCTGGGACAAGGCAGGCTCGGTTTTGGAGACGTGCTCGGGAAAGGGGCCGCACCTGTATAGAGGCTTGCGGGCGGGCCGGGAAGCGGCTCGCTGCCGCAGGCGCGCCCTTAACCGCCGAAGCGCTGCCGCGCGGACAGCGCAAGACCGGTCGCAACCGAGGTGAGTTCTCCGCCGCCCGCGAGTTTTTCGACGCCGAAACGCTCCGCAAAGAGAGCCCGGACGGCCGGAATGAAGGATGTGCCGCCGGTCAGGAAGACACGGTCGATCTTTTCAGGCCCGACGCCGGACTTTTCCATCAACCGGTCCACGCAGCCGCCGATCTCCGCGAGTTCCGGCGCGACCCAGCGGTCGAAATCTCCCCGCGCGATATCCGCCTCGATGGCGATGGGCGCCGCGTTGAAGCTGAGATGAGCCTCAGCCGAGGCCGACAGCACGACCTTCGCCGCCTCCACGGCGCGATACATCTCGAAGCCCTTGTTCTCCTCGATGAGATGCGTGAGCGCTTCGATTTCGGCTGGAGCGTCCGACACCGGCAGGATTTCTTCGAGCATGCGTCGCGTCTTCTGGGTGTTGATGAAGCTCAACTGATGCCAGCGCTTCAGGCTGTCATAGAGCCAGGCGGGCATGGGCAGAACCTTGCTGCCTGTGCTTTTGTAAGACGAGCCGCGTCCCAGCCTCGGCGCGATCACATTCTCCACGATGCGCGCGTCGAAGGCGTCGCCCGCGATGCCGACACCCGAAACGCCGATAATGGTTTCGGCACGGTTCTTCACCTCGCGCATGCCCGGGCCGACATGCAGCAGACAGAAGTCGCTCGTACCGCCGCCAAAATCGCCGATCAGAACCAGCTCGTCATGATCGAGCCCCGCCTCATAGGCATAGGCGGCGGCCACCGGCTCGAACTCGAAATGAACATTGGCCAGCCCTGCACCTTCCAGTGATGCAAGCAGACGCGAGACGGCAAAATCGTCCTGCCCCTCCTGTGCCTGCCCGAGACTGTTGCGCACAAACCGCGCGGGCCGACCAACCACGATCGGCATGGTCTTGAGTTGCTCGATCAGATCGCCCGCATTGGGCGTCGCCTCGAGAAGGCGCGAGACGAGAAGGCCGATCAGATTTTCGAGCGTGTAGCGGCTGCTATAGATGCTGGTTGACGTGAAATCGGGATTGGCGAGATACGACTTGATCGACTGTATGAGGCGGCCTTCGGCACCGGGCTCCAGATATGCGTCGATGGCCGCGGGCCCTGCATAGGAAAGCGGCTTGCCGCGCCTATCGCGCTCGTCGGCATCGAAATAGAGGATGGACCGGAACGTCGAATGCTCCACGCCATTATGAAGGAGCGGAACGAGACGCGACGGACCTGTGGCGTCGGCCAGCGCCAAAGCGCTGTTCGTCGTGCCGAAGTCGAGGCCGATGAACATGAAATACCTCGCGCGTCCCGCTGACCGGGAACCGGCAGGGGCATCGCAATGTTGATGGAGACTGGTGATCGAAAAGGGCGCCGGTTCTAACCGAGCGGCAGCGCCCTGTCCAGAGACCGTATCACCAGCCCGCGCGAATATGGGATTGATGCGTGACGAGGCGCGAGGCTGGCAGATCGACATAGACGGTCGTGCCCACGCCCGGCGAACTCTCGATCATGAGCGAGCCGCCGTGTAGCTCCGTCAGGTGCTTGGCAAGCGGAAGACCGAGGCCCGTGCCTTCATGAGCGCGTGACAATGTGCCGTCGATCTGCGTGAAGGGTGCGAGCGCCTTGGGAATATCCGCCTCCGCAATGCCGATACCATGATCGATCACGGCGACGCGCAAGCGGCCCGGCTGAACCATTGCCTCGACACGGACGGCGCTGCCGTCGGCACTGAACTTCACCGCGTTCGACATCAGGTTGATAAGCACCTGCTTCAGGGCGCGCTCGTCGGCAACGAGCGAAATGGGCGGTGTTGGCAAGCTTATCTCGATGGAGATCGCCGCTTGTTGCGCCCGGTGCCGTACGATGCGGCAGGCGGAGGCGACGATGCCATCGAGATCCGTCTCGTCCTCGTGCAGCTTGAAATGCCCGGCCTCGATCTTCGAGAGGTCGAGAATGTCGTTGATGAGATTGAGCAGGTGGACACCGCTGTCATGAATGTCCTCGGCATATTCGCGATAGCGCGGATTGCCGACGGGTCCGAACAGCTCGCGCTCAAGCGCCTCGGAAAAGCCGATAATGGCGTTGAGCGGGGTGCGCAGCTCATGGCTCATATTGGCGAGGAATTCTGACTTGGAGCGGCTCGCCGCGGTCGCTTCGTCGCGCGCTTCGCGCAGGGCTTCCGCTTCCTTGCGCCGCGCAGTCACATCCTGAAGACCGATGAGGAGTGCGGGCAAACCCTGGAAGCGCACCAGAGCCGCTGTGATATGGGCCCAGATGATTGTGCCTTCGCTACCCAGAAGGCGTGCCTCGATCGGCCCGCGCAGACGGTTCCCCGCCGCCGCCTCGCCGAGCCGGCGCTTCATCTCTTCGTCGACAAAGAAGCGCCTCGCATCGATATGCGCGGCGTCCTATCCATTGAGACCGAAAAGGTCCAGAGCAGCCCGGTTTGCCTGAACGATGCGGTAAGTGGCGGGGTCGATCAGCGCCAGCGGCAGAGGCGCGGCGACGAAAATGCTCTGAAAGCTTTCCTCCGTCACCCGCGTCACACGTTGCGCTTCCTGCCGGACGGAGATTTCCTGCGTGAGCTGCTCGTTCAATTCCTTCTGATGCTCGATCGTCAGGAATTGATTGCGCCGCAGAGAGTTGGTGACGCGCATCGCCTGAAAGCCGACCACATTGGCGACCATGAGCAGCATGAATATCTGCATCGCCGAAATGAGCGACATATCCGGATAGAAGGCAATGACCGCCGTGAAGGCAACGCCGCATGCGATCGAAAGCGCGGCATTGTAGATGAGCCGGTTCGGCACGCCGAAATAGAAGGTGATGGTAATGACCGCGGCACTCACCGCGTGATCGGCCGCGCCGAAGCCCCCCGCCTGCACGAGCAGCAGGAAGACGCCGAAGACATAGACCTGAACGATGCCGAGCGAAACATGCAGCGCCGTATGTTTTCGCGGATCGGAGAAGAAAAGGAACGGAATGCGTGCGACGGCAAGCGTCGCGATCCGCAAGGCCCCAATGACCGCGAACCGCACCGTCGGCCCAAGAATGAGGAAATCGAGGACGATCCAGCCCACAAAGAGGTAAACGCCCATCTGGATGGCGCGCACTCTCTCGACCGTCTCAAGCCAGGCCGCTTGGCGAAAACGCTGTTCGAGGTCGCGGTCGAGGAACTCGCCGGTCCAGCCATAGGTCCCAACGGTAAGACCCAATCCGCCGTGACGCCGGTCGGCGAGATCCGCCGGTTCCGAGCTATGTGCATTCACAATTTCGGCCACACGGTCCCCCTGGCGGCGAGCGGTCTGCCCACCAAACGCGCACCGACTCTAGGAGGAAACCCTAAACAAAAAGCGAAATTCCGACCTTGCGACGCTTTCATCGGGGCCCTCCGCCCCCTATCGTGCCGACATAAAAAGCGGCCCCAAGGGTCCGATTTCAGGGAGATTGAGAGCGATGACGGCAGAAAGCGGCAACAAGGCGCAAATTCTTTCCGGGGTCCGGGTCCTCGACTTCGGTCGCTATATTGCCGGCCCCTATTGCGCCGCGCTGCTCGGCGATCTCGGCGCGGAGGTCATTCGCGTCGAGAAGCGCGAGGGGAGCGAAGACCGTTTCATCCAGCCGATTGTGCCCGGCGCCGCTTCGGGCGAAGGCGGCGAAGGCGCGATGTTCCTTCAAGTGAACCGCAACAAGCGCGGCCTCACCCTCGACCCCATGACGGAGACCGGGCGCGCCATTGTCCGTCGGCTGGTCGAAACCGCGGATGTCGTCGTCGCCAACCTGCCGCCCTCGACGCTGAAGTCCATGGGCCTTGATTATGAAAGCCTCGTCGAGGCGAAGCCCGATATCATCCTGACCATGGTTTCCGCATTCGGCCATGGCGGACCCTATAGCGAGCGCACCGGTTTCGACGGGATCGCACAGGCGATGGTCGGCGCCGCCTATCTCACCGGCTATCCGGAAGAGCCCGTGAAAAGCTATGCACCCTGGGTCGATTTCGGCACCGCCTCCCTCTCCGCCTTTGGCACTCTCGCCGCGCTGATGGAGCGCGCGCGCTCAGGCAAGGGGCAGGTGGTTGAAGGCGCGCTGCTTTCGACGGCGCTCGCCTTTTTCAACTTCCATCTGATCGAGCAGGATCTGAGGAAGATCAACCGCGTCGCCATCGGCAACAAGAGCCCCTATGCCGGACCCGCCGATATCGTGCGGACGAAGGACGGCTGGATTCTCGTTCAAGTCATGGGTGCGCCACTTTTCAAGCGCTGGGCAAGACTTATGGGTGAGGACCACTGGCTCACCGATCCGCGCTTCAAGGACGATAGTGCGCGCGGCGACAATGGCGCCGTTCTTTCCGAGCGCACCTCGCAATGGGCCGCCGGATATACGACCGAGGAAGCGCTCGCGATACTCGAAGAGGCGCGCATTCCGGCAGGCCCGGTCTTCTCGCCACAACAGGCTCTGGACGACCCGCATATCAACGCGATGCATTACCTTCAGCCTCTCCCCTTCCCCGGCCTGCCGAAGCCCGCGCCTGTCATGGAAACGCCCGTGCGCCTCTCGCGTACTCCGGGCACACTACGCGACCGCGCGCCCCTGCTCGGCGAGCACACCGATGCCATCCTCACCGAGCTGGGCTATTCGAAGGACGAGATCGCGGGTTTCCGCGCCGAAGGAACCATCTGATGCCGGACGCATTTGGCCGCTTTCCGCGCATCACGCTCGCGCATCTGCCGACGCCGCTTTCCGAAATGAAGCGTCTGCGCGCGGTGTTGGCCGCGGAAGGCATTGCCGTCCCCCGCCTCTTCATCAAGCGCGACGACTGCACAGGCCTCGCTGGCGGGGGCAACAAGACCCGCAAGCTCGAATTCCTGATCGGCGAAGCCCTGGCGCAAGGCGCGGACACCATCGTCACCACCGGCGCGTTACAATCGAACCATGGGCGGCAGACGACCGCCGCCGCCGTCGCGACAGGACTCCAACCCGTTCTCGTCCTTCTCGACATGGTGCCGTATAACGGCCACGCTTATCGACATTCGGGCAATCTGCTGCTCGACGATGTGCTTGGTGCCGAGATCAGAGTGGTTCCGCAAGGTTCGAACCCCGCCCGCTTCATCAAGGACGTCATCGACGAAATTGCCGAGGCAGGCGGCAAACCCTTCTTCGTGCCGACCGGCGGATCGAACGTGACGGGATCGCTTGGCTATGCCGCTGCCTATATCGAGATCTCCGACGCGCTTGAGGCACAGGGCATCACCAATGCCCGCATCGTTCACGGCTCATCGAGCGGCGGCACGCAAGGGGGATTGATCGCCGGATCGGCCTTGCGTGGAAGTGGCCCCGCAGTTCACGGCATCAACGTCTATCGCGCCGATCATGCCGCGATGAAGGCCGACATCCTGAAGCTCGGCCGCGCCACCGCCGAAATACTCGGCGCGTCTAAACCTGGTGATGATGCGGTCACCCTTGAGGAAGGCTTTCTCGGCGCAGGCTACGGCCTGCCGACCGATGCGATGGTCGAAGCGGTCGAACTCGTCGCGCGCAGCGAAGGCATCCTGCTCGATCCGGTCTATACGGGAAAAGCGATGGCGGGATTTCTGGCGCTCATTCGTGCGGGATCGTTTTCGCCCGACGAAACGCTCGTCTTCCTCCACACCGGCGGCATGCCGGGCCTTTTTGCATATGAAGAAGAATTCACCAGCAGCGTGATCGCCTAGGACGCCTGCGCGACGGCGACCTGTCCGCGCCGGCGCAGCGTCGCGGCAATGCCTGCGTCGCCCAGCGTCTCGCGACAAGCAATGACGATCTCGAGATAGGCTTGCGCGTTGGCAAGCTGCGAGCCCTTGGCGCGGCGCAGATCCTCGATCAGCCCGTCCTCATAGGACGACAGATAGGTTTCGATCTGCTGGCCAACCGTCCTACAATGCGCCTGCGCGCCGATCGATTCCGCCGCGGTGCAAACCCCACGCAGAAACCGCAGGCAGGCCAGCACCTTGTCGGCACGGTCGAAATTGGGAGCGGCGGACATATCGGGACGGCGCGGGCCATTCTTGCCGTAGCTGCCGACCTGATGCAGCGGCAAGGCGCGCGCGAGTTCCAGTTCGAACTTGCCCGTCGCCTCCGTTAGAGCCGTCGAAAGCCGGACACGGGCAGCGAGAATTCGGTTCCCCCAATCGCTGCATCGGCGGATGTCGATTTCCCGGATGAAGCTTTGAGAAAGCTCGGCAAATCGGGTGACCCTTGAAAGAAGATCGTCGAGATCGACTGGAGCCGCCCTCTTCGGCTGCGCCCTTTCGGCAATCTCTTCAAGTTCGCCGAGGAATATCTCGCCAAGCGCGGCGAGCCCCGAGCGATTGACCGCATCCTCATTGCCGAACCCCGCGAGCTTGCGCGCCAGTCGCATGATCTGCCAAGGCTCATGCATCCGCGCGACCGCAACGAGCGGTACATAAATCGCGCTGTCCAGCGCGGTTGCTCGCGCTTCCTCGTAAATCTCTGCGACGGCGGCAACCATGCCCTCGTCGAAATCAACGATATGTTTGGGCAGAGCGTCGCGCACCGCTAGCAGATAGGGCGCGACAGCAAGAGCGCGCGCCATCTCCGCCGCGTCCTCGACCACAGCATCGCCGCCGAGCAGACGCTCCAGCTTTCGGCGCAGCGCCCCATCCCTGCGCGCCTCTTCCAGGGCCGAGAGGATCGCGCTCGAACAACTCGCATGCAGGAGGGGCAGGCTGCCACTCTGTGCGATGCCGCTCGTTCGGGCCGACTTTTCCTCGAGGCGCCGCGAAATGTCCGGCAGAGCATCCGGCAAAAGCTCGGTCTCAAGCCAACCCCAGACCGGCAGAACGGAACTGCGGCGGATATGGCGCATATGGGTCGACGGGCGTCCTTCATCGACCAGCAGATCCTCGAAGGGAAGGCAGAACTGGCGTACGACACCAGGCACGCCCGGCCGCGTACCCTCCCATTTCCCGAGAAGCGGGCGGATGGATGACAGGATCAGGTCATAGGGCAGACCGGGCGTTCCGCGCCTCTTTTCCCGCTCCAGCCCTGCAGCAAGCTTCGCCGCAGTCCCCGGCGTCAGCCGCGACAGGAACTCGTTCAAGCGTTCGATCAAAGGCGTTGCGGGTTTCGTTTCCATGACCTGCAAATTCCAGACGGCTGGGCGGGCCCCAAATGGCGACTCCAGGACCTGCCGGCTACCAGCCTCCCAGCCTAGAAGGCCTTGCTTAACAAACCTTCCACCATCTAGCCTACCGGCTTCGGGAAGTGCCCGAATACGGCCATTCCCGGTCGAATTTTCGGTAGGCCGCCCCAAGGGAAGGTGCTAGGCTTTTTCATCGGCGCCGCAGAATTGGCGTCGTTCCTTATTCACGACGAGGCGATCAAGGGACTATGGCTACTGGAGTTGTTAAGTGGTTTAACGCCACTAAGGGATATGGGTTTATTGCGCCGGAAGACGGTGGGAAAGACGTCTTCGTCCATATCTCGGCCGTCGAGCGGGCCGGACAAACGGCCCTCAAGGAAGGCCAGAAGATTCAATACGAGCTGGTCGAAGGACGCAACGGCCGGTTCTCCGCGGAAAATCTGGTCCTCAACTGACGAGGTCGGGTCCGCCTGCGGATCCCCGCTTCCGCCGAAAGAGATCAAGGCCCTCCGGACCCGGAGGGCCTTTCATTTTTCAGGAAGCCCATTAGCATCAGACGCATGCAGATCGAGGTTCCATTCTATCGCCGCTTGCGCGGCCTCGTCTGGGATAGCCAGCTCGAAGGCGCGCCCTTCTGGCGGATCGCCGTTGTGGAGGCGGCCCGTATCGCCTGGGTGGTCGCGTGGGACCTCATTGAAGGGCGCCTCAATCTCCGCGCCATGAGCCTCGTCTATACGACCCTGCTCTCGATCGTCCCGGCGCTCGCCATCGGCTTCGCTGTATTCCGCGCCTTCGGCTACGACACCTATATCGAGAGCATGCTGGCGGAATTCCTCGGCCCCCTCGGCGATCAGGGCCACGAAATCACCGCCCGCATGATGGAATTCGTGAAC
>DAIEIL010000042.1 GCA_027352645.1 Rhodobiaceae bacterium
GCGCGGCGAGGGTGTGGAAAAGGATCTGCCCAAGGCGCTCGGCTGGTATGCGCTGGCTTCCCGCTCCGGCAGCGAGCTTGCCCTCGACCGTCTGGCCATTCTGGTGCCGAGCCTCGCCGGCCCGAAGCCGCCAAAGCCCTCCGATGCCGCGGCGCAGCAGGTTGCCCCCTCGCCACCGCTGCCCGACTTCGAACTGCGCGGCACAGACAGCCAGTAGCCTGCCTCTCCCGCAAAAACAGCACGGTTAACGGATTCGTATCGGCACAGGCCCTATAATTCGGCTTTCGGCCTGCCGGAGTTAATTTTGCGCGACCCTTACGAAATCCTTGGCCTAACGCCAGCGGCTGGTTCGGCGGAGATCAAATCCGCCTATCGGCGGCTTGCGAAGCGCCTGCATCCAGACGCACAAATCAACCCGGCAGAGGGCCATGCGGCGGGCGCAGAGGCGCAGACGCGTTTTCAGGAAGTGACCGCCGCCTACAATCTTCTGAAGGATGCGTCCGCACGCGCACGCTTCGACGCAGAACGCCATCGCCGGACGAGACCTCAGGCGCGTCCCGCACCCGCCGCCAAAGGCGCGCCTTTCGAGGAAGCGACCGCTTCCGGTTCGGCCCGCAAGACGACCGAGCATATTTTCGAGGCGACCTTCAACGCCGGCCCCGAAAAGCATTCCGAAACTCCCTTCTCTGAACTCTTTCAGGGCCTGCGCGGTGCGGGCAAGCGCGTCTTCCGCGCGCGCGGTCAGGACCAGACCTATCGCCTTCCCGTCTCCTTTCTCGAAGCCGCCTGCGGCGGCAAGAAGCGCATCGCGCTTGGCGGCGGCAAGGTTCTCGATGTCCGCATTCCGGCCGGTGTCGACGAGGGCCGCCAGATTCGCCTGCGCGGTCAGGGCGGCGAAGGCTATGGCGGCGCCGAGCCGGGCGACGCGCTGATCGAAGTTTCGATAGAACCGCACCCGCATTTCCGCCGCGAGGGGCTCGACATTCATCTGGCCCTGCCTGTGACGCTGCCCGAGGCCGTGCTGGGCACGAAGGTCGATGTGCCCACGATCTCAGGCCCGGTGAACCTCACGATCCCCAAAGGCGCCAATACGGGCACGCGGCTCCGGCTCAAGGGCCGGGGCATAACGCCCGAAGGCGGGGCCGCGCCCGGCGATCAGTATGTGACACTGGAACTCGTCCTGCCCGATGTTCAGGACGATGAGCTCCGCGACTTCGCGGCGAGCTGGGCGGCAGGGCTTTCGCACGACCCGCGGCGAAACTTCTGACAACCAATCAGGGCAAGTGCTTGAAGCAACGGCAAAATCTGACGTGCCGTCATCCTCGCTCCCGGCTTTTTGGTGGACCGGATCGGGCTATTGTGTAGGATGCGCGCGAATTCGAAGGCGAGCCAAAGAGACGAGGAAGCGATGAGCGAAGCCATCACAAGCACCCATTCCGGCGCCAAGGGCGGCCTGATGGCCGGCAAGCGCGGCCTCATCATGGGTGTCGCGAATAATCGCTCGATCGCCTGGGGCATTGCCAAGGCCTGCGCCGATCAGGGCGCCGAGATCGCCTTCACCTATCAGGGCGAAGCACTGCAAAAGCGCGTCGTGCCGCTGGCGGAATCGGTCGGCTCGAAGCACATCCTGCCCTGCGACGTGACCGACGCGGCCAGCATGGACTCGGTGTTTGAAACGCTGAAGAAGGATTGGGGCAAGATCGACTTCTTCGTCCATGCCATCGCCTATTCGAACAAGGACGAACTCGACGGCCGCTATGTCGACACCTCGCTCGACAACTTCACGGCCAGCATGGCGATCTCCTGCTACTCCTTCGTAGCGCTCTGCCAGCGCGCGGAAAAGCTGATGACCGACGGCGGCTCCATCGTGACGCTGACCTATTACGGCTCCGAGAAGGTGATCCCGCATTACAACATCATGGGCGTCGCCAAAGCGGCGCTCGAAGCGAGCGTGCGCTATCTCGCCGTCGATCTCGGCCGCAACAATATCCGCGTCAATGCCGTCTCGGCTGGCCCGATCAAGACGCTTGCCGCCTCGGGCATCGGCGACTTCCGCTACATCCTCAAGTGGAACGAGCTGAACTCGCCCTTGAAGCGCACGGTCACGATCGAGGAAGTGGGCAACACCTCGCTTTATCTTCTCTCCGATCTCGGCTCGGGCGTCACCGGCGAAGTGCATCACGTCGATGCCGGCTATCACGTTGTCGGCATGAAAGCCGAAGACGCGCCCGACATCAGCATCGTCTGAACCCCATGTCCTACAACACCTTCGGCACACTCTTCCGCGTCACGACCTGGGGCGAAAGCCATGGGCCCGCGCTCGGCTGCGTGGTCGATGGAACGCCGCCGCGCATTCCGCTGAAGGCCGAGGACATTCAGGTCTATCTCGACAAACGCAAGCCCGGCCAGTCGCGCTTCACCACGCAGCGCCGTGAGCCGGACGAGGTGAAGATCCTCTCCGGCACTTTCGTCTCCGACGATACGGGCGAGGAAGTGACGACGGGCACGCCGATCTCGCTGATGATCGAGAATGTCGATCAGCGCTCGAAAGACTACGGCGACATCGCGCAGAAGTTCCGCCCGGGCCATGCCGACTACACCTACATGGCGAAATATGGCATCCGCGACTATCGCGGCGGCGGGCGCTCCTCTGCGCGCGAGACTGCGGCGCGCGTTGCAGCCGGCGCCATCGCGCGGAAGATTCTTTCGGGCGTCACCATTCGCGGCGCGCTCGTGCAGATAGGCCCGCACAAGATCGACCGTGCCAACTGGAACTGGGACGAGACGGAGAAGAATCCGTTCTGGTGCCCGGACAGCAAGGCCGCGGCGCTCTGGGAAGATTATCTCGACGGCGTGCGCAAGGCGGGCTCGTCCTGCGGCGCCGTGATCGAACTCGTGGCCTCTGGCGTTCCCGCCGGATGGGGCGCGCCGATCTATGGCAAGCTCGATTCCGACATCTCGGCGGCGCTGATGAGCATCAACGCGGTCAAGGGTGTCGAGATCGGCGAGGGCTTCGGCGCCGCCGCGCTGACCGGCGAAGAAAATGCCGATGAAATCCGCATCGGCAATGAAGGGCCCTATTTCACTTCGAACCATGCGGGCGGCATTCTGGGCGGCATTTCGTCAGGCCAGGATATCGTCGCGCGTTTCGCCGTGAAGCCGACCTCCTCGATCCTCACGCCACGCAAGACGATTACGGTGACGGACGAGGAAACGGAGATCATGACCAAGGGCCGCCATGACCCTTGCGTCGGCATCCGCGCCGTACCGGTGGGCGAAGCCATGCTCGCCTGTGTGCTCGCCGATCATTTCCTGCGCCATCGCGGGCAGATCGGCTGAGGCCTACTTCTAGAGACGGATAGGATCGAAGCTGTCCATCCGCGCCATCGCCCAGTTCGCGCGATAGAACTCACTGGCCGATGTGCCGGCGATCAGCTCGCGCGGCTTGGCGAAATAGTGAATCTGCGAGAACAGCTTGATCTCCGTCGAACCGGTGCGCCGCGCGAGATGATGCGGGCCCAGTTGATCGGGATGGTCGAGCCCCGCCGAGGCAAGGATCTCCGCCAGCGCCTTCATCGTATGACGGTGATAATTGAAAACCCTCGTCGCCTTGTCTGGAACGACAAGCGCGAGCTGCCGCAGATGGTCTTGCGTCGCAACCCCGGTTGGGCATCGATTGGTATGGCAACTCTGCGACTGGATGCAGCCAACCGCGAACATGAAAGCGCGCGCCGCATTGACCCAGTCGGCACCGATGGCCAGAGTGCTCGCAATGTCGAAGGCGCTGACAATCTTTCCGGCAGCACCGATCTTGATCCGGTCACGAAGTCCCGTGCCGACCAGCGCGTTGTGAACGAAAAGCAGTCCATCGCGCATTGGCACGCCGATATGGTCGGTAAACTCCACCGGGGCCGCGCCCGTACCGCCCTCCGCGCCGTCGACGACGATGAAATCCGGCAGGATGTCCGTTTCGAGCATCGCCTTGACGAGCCCCATGAACTCCCATGGGTGGCCGAGACAGAGCTTGAAGCCGACGGGTTTTCCGCCCGAAAGCTCCCGCAGCCGAGCAATGAAATGCATCATCTCGATGGGCGTACCAAAAGCCGAATGTCGCGCGGGAGAGATACATTCCTCGCCCGTCTCGACACCGCGCGTCAACGCGATTTCAGCCGACACCTTGCCCTTGGGAAGGATGCCGCCATGGCCGGGCTTCGCGCCCTGACTCAGCTTGATCTCGATCATCTTCACTTGCGGCGTCGTGGCCTGGGCAGCGAATTTCTCCGGATCGAAATGCCCATCCTTGGTGCGGCAACCAAAATAGCCGCTGCCGATTTCCCAGATGAGGTCGCCGCCAAATTCACGGTGGTAAGGGCTGATGCTCCCCTCGCCCGTGTCGTGCGCGAAACCGCCCTCCTTCGCGCCCTTGTTCAGGGCACGGATCGCATTGGCGCTCAAGGCGCCGAAGCTCATCGCGGAAATATTGAAGACGGACGCCGAATAGGGCTGCGCGCATTGCGGCCCGCCGATCTCGATGCGGAAGCTCGACGGATCGACATTCAATGCCGGCTGCGCCGAATGCCCGATGAATTCATAACCGTCGCCATAAACGTCGAGCAGTGTTCCGAACGGCTTTTCGCTTACAACATTTTTTGCACGTTGATAGACGAGGGAGCGCTGCGCGCGCGAATAGGGAAGCTTTTCGTCATCGCCCTCAAGGAGATATTGCCTTATCTCAGGCCTGATCTCCTCGACGAGATAGCGGATATTGCCAATGACGGGATAGTTGCGGCGGACCGCATGCCGCGCCTGAGCGATATCGACAATGCCGAGAAACGAAAGGAGCCCCGCTCCAAGCGTAACGATCCAGAGCCCATTCACCGTCGCGACGAAGGGCAATGTCAACAACATCGCTGCCACGCAAAGAGCAAAGACGATATATCGCGCAAAGAGGCTGGCCATCAGTCCACAACCTTCCGGAAGACCATGACCTTCGACAGAAAGGCCGGTGTTGAACCATCGAAGGCGAGCCCCGCGCGCGCGAAAAGCGCTGCGAAATCTTCGGCCAGATAGGAGCCGAAATAGGGCTCGTGAAAGCCAATTGGGAAGAATTCGAGCAGCCCGTCATAGTCGGGCCTGTCGCCGGTCTGCAATGCATCGACAATGACGGCGATGCCACCCGGCTTCAGCACACGGGCGATCTCAGCTGCCACGATCTTGCGAACCTTGGGTGGCAGTTCGTGAAAGAGATAGATGCAGGTCACCGCATCCTGCGACGCGTCGGCCACCGGCATATTTTCCGCATTGGCCTCGATGATCTCAATAGAGCGCCGCCGCTTCAGCCGCTTGCGCGCCTCTGCCACATAAGCGGGCGACAGTTCGAGCCCCGCCGCATTGAGACGCGGATAATTCGCGGTCACCTCATCAAGGAAGCGCCCTGTCCCGCAAGCAACATCGAGAAGATGGAGCTTTCGCTGGTCGCGCCCCTTGAAGGCTTGAGCGAGCGGCACCAGCGCCTGACGACGCATCGTGTCCGCCGTGCCGGTGAACAGCACTTCGACCTGCGTGTCGTAGAGCTTCGCGGATTCGTCCGAGAACCAACCGCCGGTCTGATAGTGGAAATTCTGGAGGTAATAGCGCGGATAGCGCTTGCGCAGCTCCGGCGTCAGCACTTCGGAATGGCGCCGCGACAAACGCCGCTCATCCACCTTTCGCGCATCCTTGAAGAAACGAAGGCTGGCGCGAATGGCGGCCGAGGGCGGAAGCAATCCGTCCGGCGCGCGATAAAGCCCCGCCACAATGTTCTTCCAGTCGCGCTCGAAAAGCTCCCGCATCCCGGCGACGAGTGCAGGCCATTTCGGAACCTTGCCCTTGACCGAAACAGGCTTCTCTCCCGGCGGGACCAGCGGCCCGCGTATGCGATTGAGCGCGATGTAATGGCCTGCATACCAGGCGACCCGCGCGCCCTGCTGCACGCCATAGCCGATCCGGGACAAGGGCCCTGCCATCCGTCACTCCCTGCGGAAAATGCCGACCAGCTCAATATGCGGCGACCAGAGGAATTGGTCCACAGGGGTTACGCGCGTCAGGCGATAGCCGCCATCGATCAGCGTCCGGGCATCCCGCGCAAAGGTCGCCGGATTGCACGACACGCCGATGACGAGCGGCACAGCCGACTTCGCCAGTTGCTCGGCTTGCGCCGCCGCGCCTGCGCGCGGCGGATCGAAGACGACGGCTTCTGTCTTGAGTAACTCGCTCGGCAGGATCGGGCGGCGGAATAGATCGCGCATCAGGATTTCGACGGGCTTCAGGCCGAGCCCCGGCCCCTGCTCGCGGAGCGCCCGGTCGAGCGCGGCCGTCTGTGGCTTCTCGCTTTCGACGGCGAGCACCGAGCTGCGCTTCGCCAGCCCAGCCGTGAATGTGCCGCAACCCGCGAAGAGATCGGCCACGCGCCTTGCATCGCCCACAGCCTCGACCACAAGGCGGACAAGCGCCGCCTCGCCATCGGCCGTCGCCTGCAGAAAGCTTCCCGGCGGCGACGCGACCTTGAGGCCCGAAAGCGTCACCACAGGCGCGCGGCGTTCGGAAATCATCTCGCCGTTCCAGACGAGCCGCGCGAGATCATGCGCCGATGTACGCTTGGCGAGTTCCGCCCGCAGCGGCCCGTCGACATCCTTGCCACCGGTAACCGCCACATCGAGGCCCGTCTCCGTGGCCGTCACGGCGACCGAGGCATGACCTTTTCGCGAAAGCCCCGGCTCGACGAGATGGGCAAGGCTCTGAAACGCCGCCTCGATCTCGGGAACAACGAGCGGACATTCCGTCAGTGCAATGATCGTATGGGTAGAGCGGCTGTAATATCCAAGTGTCACGCTTTTCTTGGTGCGCGTCGCGGAAAAGGTCGCGCGGCGGCGGCTCCGCGGCGATGCAGGCACGATCGAATCGACTTCAACCTCGATGCCACGGGGCTTGAGCGCTGCCACCACCTGTTCGCGCTTCCATTCGGCATAGGCCTTCGCTTCCACATGTTGAAGCGCGCAGCCCCCGCACTGACGGAAATGACGGCAAGGCGCAGCGACGCGGCTCGCAGACGGCGTGACAATGCCGAGAAGCTCGGCCCGGCCCTCACCAGTCGGTTGAATACGCACACGCTCGCCAGGCAGCACGAAGGGCACGAAGACTTCGCCCGTCGGCGTCTCCGCGACACCGTCGCCCAGATGGCCGAGCGAGGCGATCGTCACTTCAAGCTCTGTCGTGGGAATGTCGGTCACTTGCTCTTTCCGTCCAGAACTGCGGCTACAAGGAACTCCTTGTTGCCGTCGCCACCCTCGATGGGGCTATCGGTAACGCCAAGCACCCGCCAGCCGGGTGTGGCGGCGAGCCAGCCGGTTACCGTTTCGCAGGCTTGCGCATGAAGCGCAACATCGCGCACGATACCACCTTTACCGACCTTGCCCTTGCCGACTTCGAATTGCGGCTTGATGAGCGCGACGAGCTTCGCGCCGGCCTGCGCAAGGGCCAGGGCCGCAGGCAGCGCCTTGGTCAGGCTGATGAAGCTCACATCGGCAACGATGAGATCGATGCCATGCGAAAGATGTTCCGCCGTCAGGTCCCTGGCGTTGAGGCTTTCAAGCGAGGTCACGCGCGGGTCGGAGGCGAGTTCGGCAGCGAGCTGACTGTGGCCCACATCGATGGCGGTGACATGACGCGCTCCGTGCGCGAGCAGGACTTGCGTGAAACCGCCGGTCGACGCGCCGATGTCGAGACAGTCGAGCCCGGTCGGATCGACCCCGAAATTCTTCAGTGCATGTTCGAGCTTCAGCGCTCCACGCGAGACATAGAGATGCGCCGACGGATCGACGTCGATCGTCACATGCTCGCCGACCATCTGCGCGCCCTTGGTCACGAGCTTTCCGTCGACATGAACGAGAGCGCCTTCGATCGCCGCCCTCGCCTTGGCGCGCGAAGGAAATATGCCGCGCTCGATCAACATCTGATCGAGGCGCTTGCGTGTCTCGCTCATGATGTTCAGACGAGCTTGGGAGCGGCGGCACGGATCGCCGCGAGTTCGGCGATCTCGTTCTGAAGGCCGAGCGCCGAAAGGGCCGTCTCCACGATGGCGGAGGCATTCAGCCCTGCGCGCTCATACATCTTTTCCGGCTTGTCCTGATCGATGAAGACATCCGGGAAAGCCATGGGCCGAACCTTCAGCCCATGATCGAGCGCGCCGGACCGGGCGAGATAGTCGAGCACATGGCTGCCGAAGCCGCCGACGGTGCCCTCCTCAACGGTGATGAGCACCTCATGCTCGCGGGCAAGCCGCGCCACCAGCACCTCGTCGAGCGGCTTCGCAAAACGCGCATCTGCCACGGTGGTGGAAAGACCAAGCGCTGCGAGCTGCTCCGACGCCTTCATCGCCTCGGCGAGGCGGGTGCCGAGCGACAGGATCGCGACCTTCGTCCCTTCACGGAGAATGCGGCCCTTGCCGATCTCAAGAGGAACACCGATTGGTGGCATCTCGACGCCGACGCCCTCGCCGCGCGGATAGCGGAAGGCGGACGGGCGGTCGTCGATCTCGACGGCGGTTGCCACCATGTGCTTCAGCTCCGCCTCGTCGGCAGGCGCCATGATGACGAAATCGGGCAGACAGCCGAGATAGGTGATGTCGAACGAGCCCGCATGGGTCGGCCCGTCCGCGCCCACGAGACCGGCGCGGTCGATGGCGAAGCGCACCGGCAGCTTCTGGATCGCGACGTCATGGACGACCTGATCGTAGGCGCGTTGCAGGAAGGTCGAATAAATGGCGCAGAAGGGCTTGAAGCCTTCCGTCGCAAGGCCTGCCGCGAAGGTCACCGCATGCTGCTCGGCGATGCCGACGTCGAAAGTGCGCGTCGGGAAGCGCTCACCAAACATGTCGATGCCCGTGCCCGAAGGCATCGCCGCCGTGATCGCGACGATCTTGTCGTCCTTTTCCGCATGGGCGATCAGGCTTTCGCCGAAAACTTTGGTGTAGCTCGGCGCATTGGCGATGGCCTTGGCCTGCGCGCCGGTGATGACATCGAATTTCGAAACGCCGTGATACTTGTCCTCGGCGGCTTCGGCGGGCGCATAGCCCTTGCCCTTCTGCGTCACGACGTGAACGAGGATCGGCCCCTCGCCCGCATCGCGCGCATTCTTGAGCACCGGCAGAAGGTGGTCGAGATTGTGGCCGTCGATCGGCCCGACATAATAGAGGCCCAGTTCCTCGAACAACGTGCCGCCAGTCGCCATGCCGCGCGCGAATTCCTCGGCGCGGCGGGCGCTCTCCTCGATGCCCTTGGGAAAGAGCTTCGCGATCTGCTTGCCGAGATGGCGAACCGAACGATAGGTGCTGCCGGAAATGAGCCGCGCGAGATAGGCGCTCATACCGCCCACGGGCGGCGCAATCGACATGTCGTTGTCATTGAGGATGATGATGAGCCGGCTGTCCATCGCGCCGGCATTGTTCATCGCCTCATAGGCCATTCCGGCCGACATGGCGCCGTCGCCGATGACGGCGACGACGTTGTTCTTCGCGCCCTTGAGGTCGCGCCCCACCGCCATGCCGAGACCGGCCGAAATGGAGGTCGAGGAATGCGCCGTGCCGAAGGGGTCGTATTCGCTCTCGGCCCGCTTGGTGAAACCGGAAAGGCCACCGGCCTGACGCAGCGTACGGATGCGCGGGCGGCGCCCGGTCAGGATCTTGTGTGGATAGGCCTGATGGCCCACGTCCCAGATCAGCCGGTCGTCAGGTGTATTGAAGACGTAATGGATCGCAACCGTCAGCTCGACCACGCCGAGGCCCGCACCCAGATGGCCGCCCGTCTCGGAAACGGCGTCGATGGTCTCCGCGCGCAGCTCATCCGCCACCTGGCGCAGGTCGGATTCCGGCAGCGCGCGCAGATCGGCAGGGCTGTTGATGCCATCGAGAAGAGGCGTTTTGGAAATGTTGCTCAAGTCTATCCTCGGCCGCAGCCGGTACCTTCCGGAACCCCCGGAAGCTCAGTTGCGACGGTTTATAACGAACCGCGCCGCCTCACGCAAAAGGTCGGCCTTTTCATCAAATAAATCAAGGTGTTGGATCGCCTGATCCGACAATATCCGGGCCTGGTCCCGCGCCCGGTCGAGGCCGAGGATCGAAACGAAGGTCGCCTTGCCCGCTTCCGCATCCTTGCGGGCGGCCTTGCCCATGAGTTCCGCGTCCCCTTCCACATCGAGGAGATCGTCGGCGATCTGGTAGGCAAGCCCGAGATCATGGGCATAGGCGTGGAGCGCGTGAAGCGCCTCCGCCGAGGCATGACCGAGCACCCCGCCCGCCTCGCAGGCAAAGGCGATCAGGGCGCCGGTCTTGAGCCGCTGAAGCCGGGTAATGGCGCCAATGTCGAGGGCGGCGCCCTCGCTCGCCAGGTCGATGGTCTGGCCGCCTACCATGCCATGCCCGCCCGCGGCGACGGCTAGTCGGCGAACGAGATCGAGCCGCACGCGAGCATCCTCATGCGTGTCCTCGCCCGCCAGAAGCTCGAAGGCAAGCGTCAGCAGCGCATCGCCCGCAAGCACGGCGGTCGCCTCATCGAACTTCCGATGCACGGTCGGCTGGCCATGACGGAGATCGTCGTCGTCCATGCAGGGCAGATCGTCATGGATCAGCGAATAGATATGCACGCATTCGATGGCGGCAGCGGCCCTGAGCGCCGATTGGCTGCCGACGCCGAAAAGCCGCGCGCTCTCGCACAGGAGGAAAGGCCGGAAACGCTTTCCGCCCGAAAACACCGCATAGCGCATCGCCTCGAAGAGCTGGCCTTCCGGCCCTCCTGCGCGCGGCAGAAAGCGGTCGAGCGCATCCTCGACCTTGGCTACGGCCTCGGCCATGGCCTCCTCGAAGCTCGGCGCGTCGTCTGACCGGGTCATGCTGGCTTATTCGACGTCGAGCGGTTCGGTGCCGGTGGGCTCACCGCCTGCCGACAGCGTGATCTTCTCGACCTTGGCTTCCGCCGCCTTGAGCCGCGCCTCGCAATGGGCCTTCAGCGCGGTACCGCGCTCATAAAGCTCAATCGACTTTTCAAGCGGCGCTTCGCCGGATTCAAGCTGGCTCACGATCTTTTCGAGCTGCGCCAGCGCTTCCTCGAAGCTCAGTTTCTCGATATCGGACGCGGGAGCCGCCATGTCATTCTCCTTCGGTCAGGCCCCGAGTTGCAGCGCCCGCACATGGGCCCTGGTGCTCGAAGCCAGCGCAGCCAAGTCATACCCGCCCTCAAGCGTGGAAACAACGCGACCGTTGCAGAACTTGTTGGCCAGCCGCACCAGCTCGGTTGTAACCCAGGCAAAGTCGTCTTCCGTGAGCCTCAGATTGGCGAGCGGGTCGGCGGTATGCGCGTCGAAGCCCGCCGAAATCAGCAGGAACTCCGGCTGGAACATCTCAAGCGCGGGCAGGATCACGTCGCCGAACGCCTCGCGGAATTCGGCTGAGCCGGAACCCGGCGGCAGCGTCCTGTTGAGGATATTGCCGAGCCCGTGCTCGCCCGCCCGGCCCGTGCCGGGATAGAGCGGCCATTGATGCGTGGATGCATAAAAGAGGTTCGGGTCCGTCTCGAAGCTCGCCTGCGTGCCATTGCCGTGATGCACGTCGAAATCGACGACCGCGATGCGCGAAAGACCATGCACATGCCGTGCATGAAGTGCCCCGATGGCGACATTGTTGAAAAAACAGAAGCCCATCGCCCTGTCCGGCTCCGCATGATGACCCGGCGGCCGGATCGCGCAGAAGGCATTGCGCACCCGGCCCGACATCACCTCGTCCACCGCAAAGGTCACGGCACCGGCGGCCCTCAGCGCCGCCTCCACAGAGCCTGGCGAGAGCATCGTATCGGCATCGACACGGCGAAAGCCCTGCTCCGGCGCACCGTTCAGGATCGCCTCGACATAGATCGGCAGATGAACGCGCTCAATCGCCTCGACCGTGGCGCGCGGTGCCTCTACCCGGTGGAGCAGCATGAATTCCTCAGCCTCCAGCACGCCAAGCACCGCCCGGAGCCTGTCGGCGCATTCGGGATGTTCCTCGGGCATTTCGTGGGCGAGACAGGCCGAATGGGTGACAAGAAGGGTATCCATGAACGATCCGGGTGCTTGAGACGCGTCATCCTAGCACCGCCACGAGGCCAGCGTCCTCCTCGCAGGAGCCGTCTTCCAGAGCGATGCGCGGGCAAGCGCGGTCAAAGGTCGCAGGAGCGCGGGTTTCAACGCCTCGTTAAGGCGCCGCCGATAGCGTCGAGCCACGTTTGAACCGGTGGAACCAATCCCCGGTCATGTGTCCGCGTAGCGTTGCGTATTGAGTAAAGGGTCTCCAATAAGTGAGTAAGGTAACAGTTATGTCCCGCTTCGAGCATCTTGCCTTCGTTCGTATCAGCGACGCCGACAAACAAGCATTCCACGATATCAGCGCCGTTCTCCCCAAACATATCGATCGCATCCTGGACGGCTTTTACGCCCACGTGACCCGCGAGCCGGAACTCGCGAAGCTGATCGGCGATCCCTCCAATATTCCCCGTCTCAAGGTCGCCCAGCGGCAGCATTGGGCCGGTCTGTTCAGGGGCGATTTCAGCGAACAGTTCGTCGCCCAGGCCGTCCGCATCGGCGAGGCGCATGAGCGCATCGGCCTGACGCCGCGGTGGTATATCGGCGCCTATGCCTATGTGATGTCGGAACTCGCTCCCGTACTCGTCAGTGAATATCGCTGGAAGCCCGCGTGGCTCGCCGCAGCCATCGCCGCCATGTCCAAGGCCATCGCTCTCGACATGGAACTCGCGATCTCCGTCTACCTCGAAAAAGGCCAGGAGCGACGCCTGATGGATCTGCGCTCCATCGCGGCAAAGCTCAGCAGCGGCATTGGCGACGCGGTCGACCAGATGGCGCATCGCGGCAACGAAGTGCGCGACGCGGCCTCAAAGATCACCGACGCCATGATTGCGGTCGAGGATCGCGCCAGCGCCGTCGCCTCGGCCTCCGAAGAAGCGACGACCAACGTGCAGGAAAGTGCGCGGGCGACGCGCGAACTCTCCGACGCCGTGCGAAATGTCGATCAGCGCGTCGGCCATTCCGCCATCATCGCACAGGAAGCCGTGGTCCGCGCCGAGCGCGCGGCAGAAAGCATCGCGGCTCTTCACAGCGCCAGCGAAAATATATCGGACACCGTAAAGCTGATTGCGGATATCGCGAGCCAGACCAATCTTCTCGCACTCAACGCCACCATCGAGGCGGCCCGCGCGGGCGAAGCGGGACGAGGCTTCGCTGTCGTCGCCGCCGAGGTGAAGGCGCTCGCCAACCAGACGTCGCGCGCGACGGAAGGCATCACCAACCAGGTGAGCAGCATTCGCGAAGCGACCGGCCTCGCCATGGGCGCAATCGCCGATATCAATGAGACGATCGGCGAAATCAACGGCATCTCGATCGAGGTTTCCGCAACCGTGCAGCAGCAGACCGCCGCCGCCGCGCATATCTCGCACAATGTCGATGAAGCGGCGGCCGGCACTCAGGACGTTTCGGCGAAGATCGTCGAAGTGGCGGGACAGACCCGCACCGCCACCGAACACTGCACCTATCTGCGAGATGTTTCCGGCGAGGTGAGCGAAGCGGCCCACCGCCTGCGCCAGAGCATGGAAACGATCCTCGAAGGGCTGACCAGCGGCGCGCAGGACGCAGCCTGACGCCAATGTCGATTACTCTGGTGCCGCGCCTTATGTGGCGCGGTACCAGTCGACGCCTTTTTCGTTGCGCTCGACCGTGGCCTTGCCGCGCCCGAGCAGGCAATTGAGATGGGCAATGCTTTCGCCCGTCGCCATGAAGAAGACTTCAGGCCCGATCTTGCGCCTGAAAAGCGCCGGGAAGACGTCGATGACGCGCTTCGGCTCTGCAAGGAGATCGTAAAGCTTCGACAGCCCTTCCTCATGGCCTTCGATGAGCTGCGTCATGCGCGTATGGAGCCCGTAGAAGGGTTCGTTATGCGCAGGCAGCACCAGAAGGTCGGCTGGAAGCGTCGCACGGATGCGGTGGCAGCTTTCGAGCCAGTCCTCGAGCGGATTCTCGTAAGCCTCGGTCGGATGCACGCTGACATTGGACGAAATGCGCGGCAGGACCTGATCGCCGGAAATCAGGATCTTCGCCTCTTCGCAATAAAGCGAGACATGCTCGGGCGCATGGCCCGAACCGATGACGACCTGCCAGCGGCGGCCGCCGATATTCATCTCGTCGCCCGCTTTCAGCCTGCGGAAGATTTCAGGTAGCGGCGAAACCCTCTCGCCAAAATTGCCGAACCGCTTGGCATAGCTTTCGAGCCCGCGTTCGCTGAAGCCCGCCGCGCGATAGAAGTCGAGCGCGGCCTTGGGTGCCTCGCGGCCCGTATCGAGAACGAGGTTGCGGCACATCAGGAAGTCGGTGCGCGACATCTGGAGGTCGATGCCCCATTCGCGCGTGAACCAGCCCGCGAGGCCGACATGATCGGGATGAAGATGCGTGACCACGAGCCGCGTGATCGGCTTGCCCTTGAGCCCCGTCGCAAAGACCTGCCGCCAGAGATCCATGACCTCGTCGCTCGACACACCTGTGTCGACCACCGTCCACCCGTCATCTTCCTCCAAAAGCCAGAGGTTGATGTGATCGAGCTGGAAAGGTAGCGGCATGCGCACCCAGTAGATGCCGGGGGCCGCTTCCATCGCTTCGCCGGGCGCGGGAATCCGCGACAGCGGATAGCGCAAGGCGCTTTCGACCGGTTCGGTCAATGACACGTCTGACATATGAATTCTCCTTGCACCCGTGATAGGCGCGTCGGCGGGAGAGGTCAAACGCCAGAAGATTTTTCAAGGGCGCCGCTGGGGAACCTCAGGCGCCGAGAGCCTCGGCATCGAGCGCGTAGAGCGTCTCCGCGCCGGCCGTCGCGGGCGCCAGCAGGCCTTCCGCGAGCGGCAGCTGCTGGGCCGCATAAAAACGCGCCGTGGCGAGCCGTGCCGCGAGGAAGGAATCACCCTCGGCCTTCGCCGCCGCCAGAGCGCCCAGCGCGAGGAAGTGTCCACCCGCGACCGTGCCGAAGAGGCGCAGATAGGGCGAAGCACCGGCGAGACAATCGTCGGTCGCCGACTTCAGACGCGCGAGCATCCAGTCCGTCGCCTTGTCGAGCGTGTCGAGCCTCTGATCGAGCGCGACACCAATCGAAGCGAGGCCTTCGTGGTTCGCGGCCCGCGCCTTTGCCGCCGTCTCGCGCATCTCGGCGATGAAGCCCTTCACCACAGCGCCATTGCCGAGCGGCAGCTTGCGCGTCACGAGGTCGATGGCCTGAATGCCGTTCGTGCCTTCATAGATCGGCAAGATGCGGGCATCGCGGTAATATTGCGCCGCGCCCGTCTCCTCGATGAAACCCATGCCGCCATGGATCTGCACGCCGAGGGATGCAACCTCGCATCCGATATCGGTGGAGAAGCTTTTTGCGATCGGCGTCAGAAGATCGGCACGGGCCTGACCCTCCGCACGCTCCTCCGGCGTCGCGCCATGATGCGCGCGGTCGATCGCCACGGCATTGGCGTAGCAGATGGCACGCGCGGCTTCGGTGAGCGCCTTCATTGTGAAGAGCATGCGACGCACGTCGGGATGCACGACGATGGGCTCCATCTCGCCCGGCGCGAGCGTCGAGCCGGTGGACCTGCCCTGCTTGCGTTCCGTCGCATAGGCGAGCGCATGCTGATAGGCGCGCTCCGCCACCGCGACGCCCTGCGTGCCGACGAGAAGGCGCGCATTGTTCATCATCGTGAACATGCAGGCGAGGCCCTTGTTCTCCTGTCCGATCAGCGTGCCGATGGCGCCGCCATTATCGCCGAAGGACATGACGCAAGTGGGGCTGCCGTGAATGCCGAGCTTCTCTTCGAGGCCGACGCATTTCGCATCGTTGCGCGCGCCGAGAGAACCATCCGCATTGACGAGATATTTCGGCACGAGAAAGAGCGAAATGCCCCTGGTGCCCGCAGGCGCATCGGGCAAACGCGCGAGGACGAGATGGACGATGTTCTCGGCCATGTCGTGATCGCCATAGGTGATGAAGATCTTGGTTCCGGTGATGCGATAGGTGCCGTCGCCCTGCGGCACGGCCTTGGCCTTCAGCGCATTGAGGTCCGAGCCCGCCTGCGGCTCGGTCAGGTTCATCGTGCCTGTCCATTCGCCCGAGATGAGCCTGGAGAGATAAAGCCGCTTCTGCTCCTCCGTGCCATGCGCCGTCAGCGCCTCGACGGTGCCCTGGCTCAGGATCGGGCAGAGGCCGAAGCCCATATTGGCGGCGTTCCACATCTCCTGCATGGCCGTGGCGAGCGCCAGCGGAAGCCCCTGCCCGCCAAATTCGGGCGAGGCCGCGAGGCTGCCCCAGCCGCCCTCAACCCAGCGCGCATAGGCTTCCGGGAAGCCCTTCGGCGTCTTCACGCCATCGGCTTCGAGCCGCGCGCCCTCATGGTCGCCCGATTTGTTCAGCGGCGCGAGAACGTCGCCGGCGAGCTTCGCGCCCTCCTCCAGCACCGCTTCGATGAGGTCCGGCGTCAATTCGGCGAAATCGCCCTTGCCCGCAAGCGACCCGAGCCCCGCCACTTCCTGAAGCACAAAAGCCATGTCACGGACGGGGGCGCGGTAAGTCATGGAAAATCCTCGGGCAAATACTGAAGCGGTTCTAACAGCCGGGGGCGTTTTAATCTATTCTGGCCCATGTTTGAACTGCGACAGATAGGAGGCCCGCATGACGACGGGCAATGACCAAAAAACACGCACCGCTCTCGTCACCGGCGCCTCGGCGGGCATCGGGCGCGAACTCGCGCTGGTCTTCGCCGAAAACGGCTTCGATCTGGTGCTCGTCGCCCGCCGCAAGGAGCGGCTGGAAGCGCTGGCGCAGGAAGCGCAGGGCAAATTCGGCGTGAAAGCCCATATTCTGGCGGTTGATCTCACCGATCCCGCCGCGCCCCGCCAGCTCTTCGACGAAATGGCCCGCCGGCACATCATGATCGATGCGCTGGTCAACAATGCGGGTTTTACGGTTCCGGGCTTCTTTCGCGATACGCATTGGGAAGACCAGAAACACCTCATCCAGGTTATGGTGACTGCGGTGGCCGAACTCTGCCATCTGTTCGGGCCGGGCATGGCTGCGCGGCGCTATGGCCGCATCATCAATGTCGCCTCGCTCGCAGGCCACCTTCCGGGCGCCGCTGGCGGCACGCTCTACGCGGCGGCCAAGAGCTTCGTCATCAAGATGTCGGAAAGCCTCGCGCTCGAAAATATCGGCAACAATGTCCATGTGACGGCGCTCTGCCCCGGCTTCACCTATACGGAGTTCCATGACGTCGCGGGCAATCGCGAGGAAATGAACAAGCTGCCGAAATTCATCTGGATGACAGGCGATGTCGTCGCGCGACAGGCTTATGACGCGGTGATGGCGGGCAAGCCGGTCATCATCAATGGTGGGATCAACAATGTCATCGCGCTTCTGGCGCGTTACCTTCCGCAGCGGCTCGTTCATTCCCTGATGGCGCTGAACCAGCGCAACGCGAAGGCGAAGCCCCGTGCCGTCTGAACTTCTGCCTGCGAACGAAGAAGCCATCGCGCGCGGCGGCGCGCTCATCCGCCAGGGAAGGCTCGTCGCCTTCCCGACCGAAACGGTTTACGGCCTCGGCGCCGACGCGACGAACGACCAAGCGGTCGCGAGCATTTTCGAAGCAAAGGGACGGCCGACATTCAATCCGCTCATCGTGCATGTTACCGGCCGCGAGGAAGCGGCAGCCCATGCCCGCTTCACGCCGGAGGCCGATGCGCTTGCCCGCGCCTTCTGGCCGGGCGGCATCACGCTCGTCCTGCCGCGCCTTGCGACAACGCCAATCTCGCTTCTCGTCAGCGCCGGTCTCGACACGGTGGCGCTGCGCGCGCCCGCGCATGAGATCGCGCAATCGCTGATCCGCGCCGCCGGGCGGCCCATCGCCGCGCCCTCTGCCAACGCGTCGGGCGAAGTGAGCCCCACCCGCGCCGAACATGTCATGGCTTCGCTCGGACATTCCGACCTGCTGTCGTTGATCCTCGATGGCGGCCAATGCCCGCTCGGCCTTGAATCGACCGTCATCGGCTTTCCCGACAGCGCTGCGCCAACGCTTCTGCGCCCCGGCGCCGTCCCGCGCGAGGAGATCGAGCATGTGCTGGGACGCCCGCTCGCGTCTGCCGATGTGGCGTCCGGCGAAGCGGGCCGCTCGTCGCCCGGACAGCTCGCCAGCCATTACGCGCCCCGCGCGGCGCTCCGGCTCGATGCGGCGGAAGCGCGAAACGGCGAATTGCTGCTGGGTTTCGGGCCGGCGAAAAATGCGGCTCTCAACCTCTCGCCCTCCGGCGATCTGCGGGAGGCCGCCGCAAATCTCTTCGCCATGCTGCGCGCGCTCGACGAAAAGGCGCATGGGAAGGGCATCGCCGTGACGCCCATTCCCTCAAATGGCCTCGGCGAGGCAATCAATGACCGCCTGCGCCGCGCCGCCGCCCCGCGTTAATGCGCCTTGATGGCAATACGGTCGAGGAAACCGAGCGCGACCGCGGATACCACGAAAGCCATGTGCATGATCGTCATCCACATGATCTGAGGTTCCGTGTATTGCGTGGCATTCAGGAATATCTGCAGAAGATGGATCGATGAAATGGCGACGATGGCGGAAGCGACCTTCACCTTGAGGCTTCCCGCATCGAGCTTTCCGAGCCAGCTGAGATCGACCTTCGCGTCGTAACGGCTGACGAAATTCTCATAGCTCGAAATCATCACCATCAGAACAAGACTCGCCACCAGCGCCGCGTCGATAAGGCCGAGCATGGCCAGGATCATTTCGGCTTCGCTATAGTTGAAGGCATTGAGAAACACCTTGGCGAGTTTCAGCGTGAAGCTTGCCGCATAAAGCGCAAGCGCGGCCGCAAGTCCAAGATAAAAGACCACGAGCACCCAGCGGCTCGACAGGATCACGCGTTCGATCAGCAACTCAACGGATTTCATAACACCCTCGATGGATAGCGGAGGATGACATATAGCGTCGTCACACCGGATTTCCAGAGGGATCAGGCACTCTCCGCCACAGGTCCAACGAGAAGCACAGGCACGCCGCATGTTGGCTTACGAATGGTCGCAACCTCCGTGCCCTTCTTGCGCCCCTTTCGCACTTCGGAAACATCTGCACCTTCTCGCACGAGCCGGTCTCGCACGATGCCGACACTGCCTGCTTTCCAGGCAAGCCCCCAGAAGTGGTCGGCGTCCGGCGCCCTGCCACTTTCGAGAGGCTGCACGATTTCGAGCGTCACCCCGCCAAGGCGGAAGAAAAGCTGCCGCACACCCCATTCGGGCTTCGACTGATCGAGCGCGAGGCGGATACCGAACTGATCTCCGAAGAGATGCTTGCAGGCATCGGCGTCAGAGGTCATCACCACGATATGATCGAGCGCGGAGATAGCCTCTTCTTCGCGCAAGCCCGGCCGCAGCTCCGCCCCAGGTAATGGCTCGGGCGAAAGCTGCTCATGACCCATCATGAAGAGACCCCGCGCAATCTCGGCCGGGACCATCAGGGTTCTCCAGCGCCGCTGCTCTCCGGCGGGCCCCGAAACCTCCGCCTCGGGAAAAAGGACGGCGGGCAACCCCCGCGTCTTCAGCCCCTCGACAGTCCGCGCGGCATCGGGCGTCGAGAAAACGATACCGACAATGCCCTCGCCAGCCTTGTCGAGCTGGGACGAAAGGAGGCTTCCCCAAGGCGCGCCTGTTTCGGAGGAAGACAGAAGATCGACCGACATGTTACCGAGACGATAGATGACGCGCTCCGTACCGCCGTCCCGATAGCGCCATGACGGCGAACGGCCAAGCATCCGTGTGTAAATACGCTCGGCTTCCGCAACGTCCCTCACGCCGATCATGATCCGGTCAATACCGTCGACCAATGCCTCTCCCGTCATTCCACCCTCAGCCGCTTCATTTTGTTGCGGCCATGCTAGACTTCATGGACCACATTGCGAAGAACGAAGACGACAATGCCGGATATGAAATCTCTGCTTGACGATCGTGCACGCAGTCGCTCCTGCGGAAGGACGAGTGCGTGATGGCATCCGCGGAAACGCTGGCAAGGATGAAGGCGGCCGTCGGTCCCAAGGGCTACCTCGACGATGCCGCCGACATGGCGCCCTATCTCGTGGAACGGCGCGATCTCTACAAGGGCCGCGCGGCCGCCGTTCTGAAACCCGCATCCACCGCCGAAGTCGCGGCGCTGATGCGTATCGCCCATGAGACCGGGACGCCCGTGGTGCCGCAGGGTGGCAATACGGGCCTTGTCGGCGGACAAATTCCCTTCGAGACGGGCGACGAAGTCATCCTCTCGCTCCAGCGCATGAACCGCATCCTCGCGCTCGATCCGGCGAACAACACGCTCACCGTCGAGGCGGGCGTGACGCTCGCCGCCGCGCAAGCCGCGGCCGAGGATGCGGACCGTCTCTTTCCCCTCAGCCTCGCCTCGGAAGGAAGCTGCCAGATCGGCGGAAATCTGGCGACCAATGCGGGAGGCACGGCCGTCCTTCATTACGGCAATGCGCGCGATCTCGTGCTTGGCCTCGAAGTCGTGCTCGCCGACGGCCGCATCTGGGAGAGCCTCAAAGGTCTGCGTAAGGACAATACGGGCTATGATCTCAAACAGGTCTTTCTCGGATCGGAAGGCACGCTCGGCATCATCACCGGTGCCGTGCTGAAGCTCTTTCCGCGACCCCGCGCCATGGCGACCGGCTTCGTCGCCGTGCCCGATGTCGAGGCGGCGGTGAAGCTGCTGCGCCTCGCCGATGCCGCAACGGGCGGCCTCGTCACCAGCTTCGAGCTCATACCCCGCATCGGCATCGACTTCGTGGTGAAGCATCTGCCGGGCGCGAGCAATCCTTTGAAGGCGCCCTCGCCCTGGTATGTGCTGATCGAACTCTCGACGGGCGACGACAGCGGGGCTCTCGCCTTGAGTTTCGAAGCCTTGCTCGGCGACGCGATGGAAAAAGGTCTCGTCACCGACGCCGCCCTTGCCTCCTCGCAGGCGCAGCGGGCGGCTTTCTGGCGGATGCGTGAATCCATGTCCGATGTGCAGAAGCTCGAAGGCGGCAGCATCAAGCACGATGTCTCCGTGCCGGTTTCCGCCGTCGCCGAATTCATCGCCCGCGCGACCAGAGCCGTTGAGGCGGCGCTCCCCGGCATCCGCCCCGTGCCCTTCGGCCATGTCGGAGACGGCAACATCCATTTCAACCTGAGTCAGCCCGTTGGCGCCGACACGGCGGCCTATCTCGCCCGCTGGGACGAGATGAGCGCCATCGTGCATGGCATCGTGCGCGAACTCGGCGGCTCGATCAGCGCTGAGCATGGCATAGGCCGGATGAAGCGCGACGAGATCGCGGCGACCAAATCCACCGTCGAGATGGAACTGATGCGCACGCTGAAACGCGCACTCGACCCCAAGGGGATTCTCAATCCGGGCAAGGTTGTGTCGGCGGGCTGAACGCCCGGCTTCAATCGGCCGTTCGCGCCAGCGGGCTTCCGATGGGAAGGTTCTGCGCGGGCACGATCAGCACCTTGTCGATGCGCGGCCCGTCCATGTCGACGATCTCGAAGCGATAGCCGTTCCATCCGAAATAATCGCCTTCACGCGGCAGACGCCCGAACCAGTTGAACATGACGCCCGCAAGCGTATTCACCTCGACATGCTCGTCGCCGGGCAGCTTCGTCAGATTGAGAAGGCGGCGCACTTCATCGACCGAAACGACACCATCGACGATGAAGGAACCATCCTCGCGCGTGACAACGGCGGGATTTGAATCCGCCGAATGATCGGCAATATCGCCGATCATGGCGAAGAAGATTTCAGCCATGGTAATGGTGCCGACCACGTCGCCATATTCGTCGATGACGAAGGCCATATACATGCTCTCCGCCTGCAGGATGCTCAGCGCCTTGAGCACCGACGTCGTGCGCGGGATATAGAGCGGCGGCGACATCCTCCGCATCAGCTCTTCGTTGGAGCCGGGCGTGAGATAAAGATCCTCGAGCCGGATCATGCCCAGCGGTTCGCCTGTCGCGCCGCGCCGG